>DATNQT010000260.1:0-4583 GCA_036703885.1 Candidatus Sericytochromatia bacterium | reverse complement strand
TACTTGGAAGACGGGGAACAATTGATGAATCTCCTGCACCGTCTTTGCCAAGTTTAGACGGTGTTTAAAAAGAAATTTCCGCGTCTTGGTTGGTGAAGCGGACATTTTTAATCTTTAACTGGGCATTATCAGTCAGAGTTTTACGCAGACTGCCAAAGATAGCAAACTGCTCGCAACTGGAGAGAGAAGAAAAGTTCCGTTTGGCATTCGGTGATAAGCGGAAATCGACTGTGGCGACACCATTTTCTGGATTAACCTTGACTCGATATCCAGCTAAGTCAAAGTCACCAGAGTCAGCTTGCTTCAGGACTTTTCCCACAACGGCATCTACCGGACTATCCGCTGGCACAGCTACTTTTTCAGGAACTAAACTCTCACACTGATTATCAGCTTGATAAATAGTGACGGTGACTGTTTTAAGAGATGGGGTAGTAGAAGTCACCTGACGATCGCTAGTCTGCAAGGGTTGACTGACAACTGGCGTCTTGTGATTGGGTTGTTCTGATGTTGATGTCGTTGAGTTTATCCCAGTGGTTAGGGACGTATCGATTTTATTAGGAACAGGTAAGCCAGCGCTTTCACCTTTGTGGATAGCGGCAAGAGACGCACAACTACTGAGACTGAGGGCGATCGCACCACACAAGAGAGGGGTAAGATATTTTTTGATGCAGTCCATGACTTTTCAACTCTCTTGAGATAAATTTGTTCTAAACACGTCCCCCTTGATTGAGAATTGGTACTTTAGGGGCTAGTATTGATTTACTGATGTCTCTCATCGATATCAGTGATGATTTATAGGAATTTTATGGAGCGAAGTCCATCAATTGGTACTAGTAAGCTCCTGCGCGTTGGATGAGCCTCCTCTCTCCCAGCGAGAGGGAGATAAAGGGGGTTTTATGCTTACTCAGGATGCATGGGTTGCACTCTCAGGCATCACGCACTTCAATCGACTAAAGACTAACCTAAAGCGCTTATCGCTTCTGGATGGGAAAACGACGTTGCACAACTCCCTCCAGAACATGAAGCGATCGCGCTCCTCATTGGCAATCAATAAAGCGATCGCCCACGCTTCGTTCACCCTTAGAGGTATCAATACTTATGCTACAACGTCCCTCAACCCTCCCTGACTGGCGATACGTTGCCTATAACAAGGGCTAACAGACTCTTCGTACTCTTGATCAAGAATAAGATGCGTCAACCTCATGAAACTAAACTCTAAAGTCCTTAAATAGTTGCCGCTAGACGCAACCTAAATAACAAATGATTGCCTGTCTGACATCTAAGTATGTCAAATTAAGAGGCAATGGGAATTTTCCGTAAAAAAGGCTGCTAAAGACACACTGGAGCAATGGCTGTGGTTGTCAAAGCAGAAACTGAGTGCATCGTTACCCTTGAAGGAATTAACAAGTCCTACCAACAACCCAATGGTCAGCAAATCATCATTATAGAAAATATCAGTTTGGCGTTATGTTCTGGGGAAATTGTTGCCTTACTTGGACTTTCTGGTTCGGGGAAATCTACACTGATGCGGATGATTGCTTGCTTAATTTCCCCCACTCAAGGGCAAGGGAAAATCCTTTATCCTAACCGTCCCTTAATCGGTTTAAATCCAGGTGAGTGGCGTTACCTTAATCGTTTTATGGGGGACTTGGGAAGCGGCAATGTTTTTGAGCGTGTTAGATTGGGCAGATTGGCAAAAAGTAGTAATCGGGGCAATTCTTACAGCTTTAAGGGTGCTGACTGCTCTAGTTCTCTCGTTAGTTTGGACAGTACCCCTTGGAGTTGCAATTGGTCGCAATCCCCGTCTTGCTCAAATCTTACAACCGTTAGTCCAGATTGCGGCTTCTGTACCCGCAACGGCTTTGTTCCCAGTTCTGTTAATCGCTTTAACTCAAATTGGCGGCGGCTTACAAATTGGTTCTATTCCCCTGATGAGGCTATAAACGATGTGGTATGTGTTATTTAATGTAATTGCAGGAGCGCAATCAATTCCTTGTGATCTCTTTGAAGCCGCACGAGTGTATAAACTCTCTCGTTGGCAGCGCTGGCAAACGGTCATTTTACCAGGGATTTTTCCCTATTTAATTACGGGTGTTATTACGGCAGTTGGGGGAGCTTGGAATGCTAGTATCATCAGCGAATATATTGCCTTTAAAGGTCAAATAGTTAAAACTTTAGGTTTGGGTGCAACGATTTCTGAAGCCACAGCAGCGGGAAATTTCCCGTTACTGCTAGCGGCTACTGCCGTAATGTCTTTGACAGTAGTCCTAACTAATCGCTTAGTTTGGCGTCCTCTCTATCGCTTGGCTCAAGAAAAATATCAGTTATTAGTCTAAATTGGCTTGGAGGGAATTTAAAGTTTATCTGACAATCCCTTCGCTGATAACCAAGCATCTCGTGTAAGTCTCGCGTGGCTCTGTGCTTTGTTTATCAAAAACCCACTTTCCTTATAGGTTCTTGATAACTAACCGCAGAATCCCTTTTTGCCAACTTGATCTGGATGCATCACTACTGGTATCTATAACCGTTACCAGTGTTGAGTTCTGAAGAATCTATGGACCGAAGTCCATTACCTGACAGTAGTAGTAATCTCCCCAGCGCTGGATGAGCCTCCTCTCCCAGCGTGAGGGAGACTTAGGAGGTTTTATGCTTACTCAAGATGTTCACAATTCACTGTTTGATATTGCAGATTTAAACAATCTCAAGTCGGAACTGAATCGATTACCCGCTGTGGATGTGGGGGATTATATTACTGGACTTCCCTCAGAACGTCGGGCGATCGCATTTCGTTTGCTCAACAAAGCTCAAGCGACTGATGTCTTTGAATACTTGCCACCGGAAGTGCAGGAAGGATTGATTGGAGGATTGCACGATCACCAGGTATTTCAGATTGTCGAGGCAATGAGTCCGGATGACCGAGCAGAATTGTTTGATGAGTTGCCGGCTGGAGTGGTAAAGCGGTTGTTGCAGCAACTTAGTACTGAGGAACGAAAGGCAACAGCCACAATCTTAGGCTATCCAGAAGGCACGGCAGGGCGGGTAATGACCACTGAATACGTGCGACTGCGGCAGGGATTGACTGTAGGAGAAGCTTTGAGCAAAATCCGCCTTCAGGATGAAGATAAGGAAACCATTTACTACGCCTACGTCACGGACGATAATCGCAAACTCCATCAGGTTGTGTCATTGCGGCAACTGTTATTTTCAATTCCCGATGTTTTAATTCGGGATATCGCTAGCAATCGGGTGATTAAAGCGCGAACTGAAATGCGCCAAGAAGAAGTTGCCCAATTGATGAAACGGTACGACCTGCTAGCGCTGCCTGTAGTTGACCGGGAAGACCGTTTAGTTGGGATTATCACGATTGATGATGTCGTGGATATTTTGGAGGAGGAAGCTACTGAAGACATTCAGAGACTCGCTGGGGTCAGTGGTGGTGATGAAGCGGCTTTATCGCCTCCCTGGGTGACAGTTCGCAAGCGGTTGCCGTGGCTATTGGGCAACATTGGGCTGTATATTGGAGCAGCAAGTGCGATCGCACCGTTTCAGCCAGTAATTGCGATGGTGCCAGTTCTAGCCGTGATCATGCCGATTTTGTCCAACGCCAGTGGTAATGTTGCCATTCAAGCCTTATCAGTAACGGTTCGAGGACTCGGTGTAGGTGAGGTGACACCCCGTGACACGCTAAAAATTCTCCGCAAGGAAATTCTGGCTGGGTTAGCTACCGCCTTGGGATTGGGTCTCTCGCTGGGTATTCTTTCTTTAATTTGGTCGTCCCCTCAAGAGCGATGGGTAGCGATAGTTGCAGCGTTAGTGATGGCTATCAACGTGTTCGTGGCTGCCACAATGGGAACGTTGCTGCCAATGACTTTGAAGCGGATCAACCTCGATCCAGCCCTCATTAGTGGTCCGCTATTAACCACAACTCTGGATGCGATCGGGTTTTTAACGTTTCTTTCGCTGATTTCTGTGGCTGTAAATGTTTTCCATTTACAGCATTAACTAGACGTTTGATCCCCCCTTTAAAAAGGAGGAACTGGAATTAGGCAGCAGCATTGACAACAGCTTTATCTGTGGCTAGCTGACCATCTTCCATATGAACGATGCGATCGGCAATATCCAAAATACGATTGTCGTGAGTCACCATCAAGATAGTACATCCCTGTTCTTTAGCCAGTTGCTGCATCAGGGTGACTACATCGCGACCGGATTTTTTATCAAGTGCTGCGGTGGGTTCGTCTGCTAAAACTAACTTAGGATGACTCACCAACGCTCGTGCGATCGCTACCCGTTGTTTCTGTCCCCCAGACAAATCTTCTGGGTAGTAATTGATACGGTTCCCTAATCCTACTGACTCCAGCATCTCTTGCGCTTTAGCTGGCATTTCCTTTAGAGGGATGTCGTTATGTAATTCCAGCGCCATCTGCACATTTTGTTGTGCTGTCAAGCTCTTGAGTAAATTGTGCGCCTGGAAAATATAGCCAATATTACGACGAACCTGTACTAATTGATTCTGCGTTGCCCTACATAGCTCTTGACCTAATACTTGAAGGCTACCCTCTTGAGCTGCTCGTAACCCACCC
>DATNQT010000259.1:0-16698 GCA_036703885.1 Candidatus Sericytochromatia bacterium | reverse complement strand
TCCTTAACCGACCTGTGGCAGCGTCAAATTGCCCGCTATCTGATCCCAAAAGGCAGCATTGCCGTCAACGGTGTAAGCCTAACCATTGCCGATTGCGACCCCAACGGTAGTTGGTTTAAGGCAGCAGTAATTCCTCATAGTTATGCTCAGACTAATCTCAGCCGCTTACAGAGTGGTAGCTGGGTGAATCTAGAGAGCGACATTTTAGGCAAGTACGTCGCTAAGATGCTCGGTCATCAAGTCCAAACCTCTAACCACTTAGATGAAATTTCCCCCAGCTTTCTAGCCGAACACGGATATGCGTAACTTACCTTCCGCTCTAGTCAATCGTCACACTATAATAAGGCTGCCGATTTACCCAGTGCTAGGATTTCATCAACTCGACTCAGTAAACTCGTCATGAAAATCCAACAAATTCTTGCTCGTCAAGGGATTGTTCATACCGATCCAGAAATTATGAGTAGAGTTCCTGTCTTGGTCAGCACATGGGTTCCTTTACAAACCTTTTTTGATTATCTAGAAGGTGAATTAGGTTTAACTGAGTTTCTGGAAGACTTTTCCCATCTAAAAACAGCAGCCTTGCAAGTTTTGGAAGCGATCGCTCATGCCGTCCAAATCTTGTGCTCGCCTTCCAGTGTCACGTAACAGGTCGGAGACGCGCTCGCTCCTTTGCCCACACTATGTTGCAGGGCGATCGCAAGCATAATCAGCCCGTTACAATAAAACTCAGTCCTATCTCGTTGGAAAGTGCTTGACTATGACCGTCCGTGAGGAATTGCTTCGCGAAATCGAGCAGGCACCGGATAATGTGCTGCAAGCATTGTTGACCCTGTTGCAGTTGACAAAAATTAATCAATCTAATTCCTCGGTGCGGGTTCACTCGTCTGAAGTGAGCAGTCCAGAGTCGCAGCAACATTATCCGCTGCGGGGCTTACCTTTAGTGATTGCGGAAGATTTTGATGCCCCGATGACGGATTTGTGGGACGCACTAGGGTCATGATTTTATTGGATACGCATGCTTCAAACCAACCTACGGCCAGAGGCGGTCGAACTATCGTAGAGGGAGAAACCTGACTTGTCCTTCCCACTCTCCGTCAAGACTGCACTCAGCAATCAGGATAATTTCCTCTATAGCTAACCCTACTGAGACACGACGACTCACCTCAAATAATCCAGGCATTGGTAATCCCGTTTGGATACGCTTGTATGCAAAAGTTACCATTGTAGCAACATCATGAGTCAGAACAATTCGTTTTTCCTGGGCTGCCCATGCTAAAACAGTTGGGTCATCTGCTCCCGATAAGTCCACATCTTGAACACGCACAACATCAATGTTTGGGCTTTGACGAAGAATACCTCGCACAATTTGGTTGTTAAAATTTTCATCAGCCAGGAATCGAGCCATTGATTACCCTTGCTGATTGCGTCTAGCTATTAGGCGCTCACGTATTCCAAGCGGATCAAAACGTTGTTCAGCCGCCTGCTGAATCAGGGTTGATTGACTTTGACGTTCTACAAGATAGGCATGAACCTCATCCCTGTGTCTGAGGTAGTAACCGATAACCAAGTAGAGGTCTGAAAGTTGCAGCGATGGATATTGCTCTCCTATTTCTTCTGGCGTACATCCTTCAAGAAAAGCAGTTACAACGGTATCTAGCGTGACGCGAGTTTTAGCTACTCGTACAACACCGTGGATATCTGTTTCTATCGGTGCAGGTTCAATCGCAATTGCTAGAGTCATAGGTTCCATCAAGTTCCTGCTTTAATGGTAGCGAACGTTTAGTGCGATCACTGCTTTGCCCACACTATGTTGCAGGGCGACCACGCTAATGGATGTTGGGTTGACGCAAGGAAACCCAACCTACGACCCATCCATCTGTAGTAATTCCCATCGGACTACTGATTGGAATGCCAATTGTGGGGAAGCGCTCGCGTGAGATGGAATGGTTGGTGATCGCTTTAATATCGTTCTAACAACAGCTTCACTTCCTCTTCCAGCTCTAAATCCTTCATCGCGTCCCACTCCGCTTTTCGGACTGCTAGGTAAGCTTGAGCAAGTTCTGTACCCAAGGCATCTAAAAGAACCTTGTCACCGCTGAGTTGTTCAATAGACTCCCCTAAGGTTGTGGACAACCGCTCAATACTAGCGGCGGTACGCTCTGATTCAGTCATATGTCCGGGGTCAACGGATACTGGTTCTCCTAACTCAAAACAGTGCCGAACCCCATCTAGTCCAGCGGCAATGACTGCGCCCAAAGCCAGGTAAGGATTAGCCGAGGCATCTACTGTTTTCAGTTCAAAATGCGTGGGACTGATTTCTTCTGGATTACTCGGTACTCTCACGGCTGCCTCTCGATTATCCATTCCCCAACAACGAAAAGCGCCACTCCAATAATGAGGACGGATGCGGCGATAGGAGTTAGTGCTAGGTGTTGTTAGTGCCATTAGTGCTGGGAGGTGGTGGAGAATTCCGGCAATGAAGCGACGAGCGACTTGTGAAAGTTCCCCTGGTGTTTCTAGATTCGGTAAAAGATTCTGTCCATCCTGCCAGAGGCTAAGGTGGAGGTGACAACCACTACCAGCTTTGTCAGCAAAGATTTTGGGTAAGAAAGAGGCTTTGAGGTTGTGTTGAAGTGCGATCGCTCTTATCGTTTCCCGAAAAGCAATCTGTTGATCTGCCGCCCCTAATGCTTGGGTATATAGTATCGAAATTTCCTGCTGCCCCGGTCCCGACTCCGGGTAATACTGCTCTACTAGCATCCCTTGCTCCACCAGTGCTTCCACCATCTCGTCAATTACTGGCTGATGCAGATCCATTGCCAGCGTTGAGGCAAAAACCGTCTCGTCTGCTGGCACAATGCCAGCTATTGTCTGCCGCAGTAGGTAAAACTCATTCTCAAAAGCAGCAATGACTTCCAACCCCTCCTGTTGAGCCTCAGCAACCATTTTTTTCAGGAAGTTCCGGGGACAAAGATTCCAAGGACGACCCTCGTTAACCATATCTCCCATTACGCGAGCATGACCGGGAGCATAAGGTAAAGGGGTAAAAGTATCCCAGTCCGGCACTAAGCGTACCTCACCGACTGGACCCAAACCACTTCCGGGGGCAGGAGCATCATACATGACTGGAACCGCTTGTTGGGCAGCTGAGATACCAACACCGTGCTGAAGGTAATCCAACAACGCTCCTCGGTGTACTGCCTTACCGCGAATGATGTTGGCGTTGTCACACCAGAGGATGCGAACCAACCGAACACCAACATCATCGAGAGAGTGAAGGATTTCGCTGTTCATGGCTTTGTCCGTTATCCGCTGTCCGTTGTTCTTTGCAAATTACCACTGAGCCAGAACAAATGACAAATACTCCAAAATCACCCATGATTAGGGATTAGCTTAGGTCTAGTTCTGGGGTTCACCCAAATAAACACTTGTACAATACGTCATATAGACAAAGCCATTTTCATCCCGTTTCTGGTCGTACAATTCCTCGAAACCAGAGATTAGTTGCTGATATGCCTCACCTTCCTTTGGAATGTAAGAAACACTCTGGGCACGACCAATCAGTCCATCTAAGTCTAGTTGTTGCCGATAGGTAAAGGTGTGGCAATGGACATTAGGGAATAGTGAACTAGCAAGTAATGGCTCTACTGAAATAAGACGCGACTCAGCTGGATGATTATTCGATGCGGTCTGAACTAAGCGAGTGTAACTTTGGGTAAATTCGTCCTCTCGATCGCGATTATTCCACACCACAGCCAGCCGTCCAGAATGTTTCAAAATCCGGTGAAATTCCCGCAGAGTTGGTTCTGGATCAAACCAATGGAACGCTTGAAAACAGGTCACTAAATCAACTGAGGCGTTCGGTAGGTTAGTCGCTTCTGCCGTACCATCGCGGAACTCGACTAAGGGATGAGGTGCTGCGGCTTCTCTCATTTGGGCGTTTGGCTCGATCGCAATTACGCGCACCCCTCGTTGTGCCAACAGACGAGAGGAGATACCCGTACCCGCGCCAATATCAGCAGCTACCAGTTGAGATGGATTCCCTAGTCCTTCGAGAATAGATGTGATCGCTTCCTGTGGATAGCTTGGTCTGTACTTCGCATAAGCCCCTGCGCGATCAGAAAATCGACTCAGCGGGTTCATTGTATGTAACGGCGTTGGCTCAGGGTTATTTTCGGTCACAGCCATCACCCATTAGATGTTTCTAGAGATTAAATTTTAGCCTAAGTGCTATAAGCAAGGGTTTCATATTTATCTAACCCAGCCACACAGGAAATTATAGGTGATACCCAGCTCTCAACTACACCTATGTTTATTTATGTCCACCTATTTAACACCGCAAATCGGATGGTATGTCGGTTACTTGGAGGAGGAAAAGAATGTTTATTTTTTTGCCACCAACCTCGATATTCTTAACCGAAAGATCGAGCTGCCCGAATTGAGTTAACACGTCGTTGTTTCAAGGAGCTTGCAGTGTTGTAGGTGCTTCATCTTTTGTTTCGCAATACTGCTAATACTGCTAGGAAGTGAGGATAGACAAGTCCCCACTTCCCCTTCGCATTTTTCTATACTCTTGAGTTAATTAAAGTTTACTGTTGCGATCGCGTGCGCTTCTTTTTCGCTCGATGTCGTAATGTTTGTGCCAGCAACGTCGCTTCTCGTTCGGCTTGAAATAAATCTACTGGTTTTGAGATCAGCACAAATGAGCCATCTTGCTTGGATTCAACCTGGGGAACGGTAGCAGCATGGTACTCACAAATATTTTGCCTTCCGTGAATTACTTTCCAGTCGGGGTTGATTTCTGAGGCGATCGCTTTTAGTTCTAATACGGCTGCCTCTAGTTCGGCTGAAAGCTGATTGATGTGTTTGGCTTGTTTTTCTAAACGTCTCACACCACTGGTAGCTCGTCGTTGTAGTACCTCCAAGGATGACCGAATTGGGAAACGCAAAATCGGTTTTTCTGTTTGCTGCCCTTTTCTAGCTTCGGGTTGCGAAAGTTTTGTGACGGGTTTGGAGGCTTTTGCAGGATGCTCTCGTTGCCTTGCCTTTTTAGAAACAGGATGTCGGTTCAGCTCAATGCACTTTGTCTTGACTAACTGAATTCCAGCTTGCAGTTCTTTCATATGGATTCTTGAATGGCTACTGAATGATTAGTTAGTACATTTGTACTATAAGCAAGTAAAAATAGCAAAGAACTTGCTGTCTAGATAGTGTAAAGCCCATAAAGCCGTAGATTTTGGAGCAATTCGGGGTAAGATATAGCGCTAACTTTTGGTGCGAAAGACAGGTAGCGTTTGGCTGACTTGAGTTAGGCGATCGCAATTTCGGGTCAACTTCCTGCTCGATCAACCTGACAACGCCTCAAATAGTCTGAAGGAAGGGAAATAGTTCAAGGCTTTCTAACTGCGTGAATTACATAGAAGAAAAGAACAGCGAGCAGTCAGGCGATTCTGACTCAGAAGTCATCGAGACTATGGTTGAATACATGAAGGACTTTTTGGAAAAGCCTCATGTTGTGTTTTGGGGATTGCCAGTTTGTCCTTTTGCTCGTAAAGTACGTCTGGAAAATCAAATTCTTTACAAGGTTTACCGCTTTTTCACTCATTCAGACCTCAGTCCAAATTCCGCTCTACTGAAGATGATTAGCGAGTTTCGTCAAGAGGAACGCTATGAAGTTTTACTGGTAGTCCATCCCGAACAACAGGCGATGACGCAGTTTCAGATGGAACAATTTATAGACTGCCTGAATGAAAAGGTATCAGCGGCGGATTTAGTAGCTTTCGGCGGACATCCCAATCAGGACTTTAATATCCAAGGGGTTCATACCCGAAAAGAACCGTATTTAAGCTTTACGGTTCAGTCCAAGCAACTGCTAAAGGAAGCTTCAGATTTGTTGTTGAAAACCGATTATTACAATAACTGGACACCAGAAAGCCTAAGATATGTTGGTATTCCAAGGGATGAGTAGTTGTTTTTTAATGGTTAATAGTTTGGCTGTGCTGGAAAATGTAGGAATTGCTGTAGGAGTTGTTGCTTTCCTACTGGCGTTGGGAGCCTTAGCACTAGAGATACGCTATCGCCGCCGCCCTGGTAATGAATTAGAACTAACCGCAGGGGAATGGAATCAGGACGTCTCAGAACCGCAACGGTATAGACTCGTCGGTAAGTTAGAGTTTCGTAACCGCAATCCTTACCGAGAGGTGATGGTACCAATCGTAGAGGCACAGGTGAAACTGTTGTCAAAGGAGAGTTTAAAGGGTATTACTTGCCATACTCAGGTGATTCCCCGTCACAAAGATGAGCAGCCAAGACCCGATGACTATTGGTTTGCTTATATTATTAAGCCCAGCGAGAAGACGGGATTAGAAATCGCCATTGAAATTCAAGGGGAAAACCTTGACCCTCTACAGACAGCTTGGCTTCAGGTTCACTACGAAACCTACGGCCCAGAAGGGTTAGTCCTCAAGGTACGCCATATTGTGATTCCGCTGAAGTTTCCCAGTGCCGACAGCTTACCCCAGTGGCGATATGCAGAGTGTGCGGAAGTTTTGCCAATTCCCACTCATATCCTGACTCCCCTGGATAACTCTGTAGCAGTAGTTCAGCGTTATGCTCTTCCCCATGCTAAACCTGGGGATGTAGTGGCGCTGAGTGAGACACCTGTAGCCATTATGCAGGAGCAATGGCGTTACCACGGGGATATCAAGCCGGGATGGGTTGCCAAACGGCTATGTCAATTCTTTTATCGCACCTCCAGTATGTCTACTGCGTGTGGTTTACAGTCGTTGGTGGAGATTAGTGGTCCTGTTCGCGTGATATTTGCTTTGGCGGTAGGAGCGATCGCTAAAAAACTTCTTCGTATCCCCGGTGTCTTTTATCAGCTAGCCGGAGAGCAAGCAAGGCTGATTGATGATGTCACGGGCACGTTACCACCTTACGATCAGTTCATCGTACTAGGACCAAAAAATCCCCAGCAGGTGGTCGATCAGATTAAAAAAGAAACCGGACTTGCCGCTGCTATTGTTGATGCAAATGACTTAAAGGCAGTAAAGGTTTTGGCGGCAACCACTGATGTTCCTTCAGGATTTTTAGAGCAAGCCTTGATTAGCAATCCAGCAGGCAATGCCAACGAGCAAACGCCTTTGGTTCTAGTTCGCTCGCTGAATAATGTAGCCAATACTCCGCAGGAATTAACGGCTAATAAAGCTGGATAAAGCGATCGCAGCTACCTTCCTCAAATACTGAGCAACAATCACAGGTGTATCTCGGACGGGATGCACCTGTTTACAATCGCTAAGATCGAGGTAAGTAGGTAGCAGTTAGAAGCGGATAAAAGTAAGCAGGATGGTTACAACAGCAGTCAATCCTTTCCTAGAGGATAACTTCGCCCCAGTGCATGAGGAAGTAACAGCTGACAAACTCAAGGTAATTGGTGAACTCCCCAGCGACCTATCTGGTATGTTCGTGCGTAATGGTCCCAATCCCCAGTTTCCACCTATAGGTCAATATCACTGGTTTGATGGGGATGGGATGTTGCATGGAGTGCAAATTAGCAACGGCAAAGCACAATATCGCAACCGCTATATACAGACCAGAGGATTTAAGATTGAACGGGATGAAGGTCGTGCAATCTGGAGCGGACTATTAGAACCCCCTCAGCCTAATAATCCCTATGGTCCTGGTAAGAATACGGCGAATACAGCATTAGTCTGCCATGATGGTCGCCTGTTGGCGCTTTGGGAAGGAGGCGCACCTCATGCGATCGCACTACCTAGTTTAGAGACAGTTGGCGAGTACACCTATAATGGCAAACTAGCTTCTGCCTTTACAGCTCATCCTAAAATCGATCCCGTCACGGGGGAGATGATGTTCTTTGGCTACTCTCTATTTGCCCCACCATTCTTAAAATACAGCGTCGTTTCAGCAAAAGGTGAGTTACTGCGAACCGTGCCGATTGACCTGCCCATGGGGGTGATGATGCACGATTTCGCGATTACAGAGCATTACACCATTTTTATGGATTTGCCTCTCACCTTCAACATGGAACGGGTGCGGCGGGGAGAACCAGCCTTCTTATTTGAGCCAGAACGCCCCAGCCGCTTCGGCATTGTTCCCCGTCATGGCGATAATAGCAGCATCCGTTGGTTTGAGAGTCCTGCCTGCTATGTCTTCCACACCCTCAACGCTTATGAGGAAGGAGAGGAAGTGGTGCTTCTGGCTTGCCGTCTGAATTACACGAATGTCTTGATGTCTAAACCAACTCCCGTTGAATCTGAAGGAGATTGTGCCCCCTTGTATCGATGGCGGTTTAATCTCAGAACTGGCACGGTGCAGGAAGAGGCTCTGGATGATCGCTCTTCGGACTTTCCCCGAATTAATGAGCAGTTGATGGGACGACCAACGCGCTATGGCTATACAGCACGAATGTCACCCGATCCAAGCCCTGTATTCGATGGGGTGATTAAGTACGACTTGAGCGGTGGAAGTTCCCATCACGAATTTGGTGCAGGACGCTATGGCGGTGAGGCGGTATTTGTCCCCCGTCCCGGTGCAATGGCTGAAGATGATGGTTGGCTGCTGACTTTCGTTTACGACAAAGGTGAGGAGACTTCTGAACTTGTGGTTGTGAATGCCCAAGACATGGCAGCCGAACCTGTGGCGCGTGTTCTTATTCCTCAGCGAGTGCCTTATGGTTTTCATGGGACTTGGGTTTCTGAGGAACAGGTCGGATGATTGAGGATTAGATGCTGTATCATTACCCAGCACGCCTTTTTCATAACTGCTGCAAGATTTAGGCGATCGCACAAATCACTGCTTTCTGAATGTAAAGTTTACTGGAGTTCTCTATGGGTGCAAAAATCCCCGTTACTGTTGTTACAGGCTTCCTCGGTAGCGGCAAAACAACCCTACTTCGCCACTTACTGCAAAACAATCAAGGACGACGCATTGCTGTTGTCGTTAATGAGTTTGGTGAAGTCGGCATTGACGGGGAACTACTTCGCTCCTGTCAAGTTTGCGATGATGAGGAAGAAGCTGTCAATAATATTGTGGAATTGACTAATGGTTGCCTGTGTTGCACTGTTCAGGAAGAATTTCTCCCCACCATGCAAGAACTCCTGAAGCGTCGCGAACAAATTGACACTATTCTGATTGAAACATCGGGGCTAGCATTGCCAAAACCCTTAGTTCAAGCGTTCCGTTGGCCTGAGATTCGCACAGGTGCTACAGTAGACGGCGTTATTACAGTAGTGGACTGTGAAGCTATTGCGGCTGGTACTCTTGTGGGTGACCTCAACGCATTGGAAGCACAACGCGACGCTGACCCCAATCTAGAACACGAAACACCCATTGAGGAACTATTTGAAGACCAGTTAGCTTGTGCCGATTTAGTGCTGCTAACTAAAGTTGATTTAGTGGACGCCCAAACTCAAACTAAGGTTCAGGATTGGTTGCGCCAGCAGTTGCCTCAAGGTGTAAAGATTGTTCCCTGCCGCGATGGGGAGATTAACCCTAATCTCTTGCTGGGATTTAATGCAGCAGTGGAAGATAACTTAGATGCACGTCCCAGCCACCACGACACCGAGGAATACCACGAACATGATGACGATATCAACTCGGTTCATTTAATTTTAGACCAAGCTTTTGAACCGAAAGCCCTAATAGCAAAGCTGAAACAGTTGCTACAAGAACAAGAAATTTACCGCATTAAAGGCTTTGTCGCCGTTCCTAACAAACCAATGCGGATGGTGTTGCAAGCGGTAGGCGATCGCATCGATAATTTCTTTGACCGTCCTTGGCAAGCGTCTGAACCTCGCCAGACTCGTTTAGTACTGATTGGTCGTGCTTTAGATCAATCACAAATTGTTGAAAAGTTGTTAGCGTAGCGCTGGAGTTTGAGCATTGTGTTAGGTGGTAGGAGTTCGGCGAGGTCTCGACACTGAGGCTCGACCCGAAGTGCTCACTCGAGCCGTGGTAGATCCTAGGTAGTAGGTTTTAGGGGAGAATCTATGATCTTGACTTAGAAAGATTAGGATTTCGGGAAAATCTAAAACCTCAGGACTTACGCAAAGACGCTAGATATACAGCAGGAGTCACACAAGCTGCATGGGAATAGAGGGATGTTTGAGTTCCTCAATCTAGTAATCAGAAAGCTTTTCAAATGAGTCCAAGCTAGAATCGCGCAAGCGATGTGATTTCTTTGAATCCTAGCTTTGCGACATTGACAACCTTCAAGACCAGTCAGTTGTTTAACTCCTCGGTGAAACTCCTCAATAAGCACACTTCTTGGCTTAATCAGATTGAGATTTGGTGCGAGCATTTTAGTCCGACGGCTTTTTAAGCACGGTAGTTTTCAGTCTACTGAGCAACTCACTTGCAGTATTTTGGCTTTCATTGAATACTTTAACTAGACAATGGCTAAACCTTTTAAGTGGAAGTATTAAGGCCAACCAGAGTTCGCTTCAACTGCTTAGTTGTTTCTGCGACGCTGTACTGATCTTGTTAAGTAGAGGGATACGGAACGCCCCTCTTACATGGTGCTTGCCCTTAAGAGGGGTAGTTTACTAATTTCCAGAGATTGAGATTTTCAGGTTTAATCAACTCTGTCTTGTAGTTTTGTTCTTTCTCAATTTTATTTCGCAATAGCTCGGAAGGATTGAATAAGAATACTTCACTAAAACCCTGAGAAATATTAGGCACCTTTGGGTCAATAACTAACTTTAAACGCACCTTTTGCTCAAGAATATAGCTGAGAGATAAGATATTACTAGTATTACTTCCATTATCATTGCTAATTAAAAGTGGACGCTGAGATTGATTGATTAAGCGAGCTACCTGTAGATTTTTATATCCATCTCCTTTATTCCACCAATGCTCGGACTGGGAACTAGCTACACACGATAAAACTCCAGACGTAATTAGTAAAGCAAATATTACTTGATAGATTTTTCGCTGTGATAAATTAACAGCCTTTAGGTGAATAGACAAAGTGTGAGAACAAGCTAGTTGAATACTTAATAAACAGGAGATTTGATACCGAATTATAGCAGCCATCTCTCTACTCCTTAAAAAAGATGGTAGAATTATAATAAAAAACATAGATCCTCCTAAACATAGGATAAAAAGCCATATTCGTTGATGAGTTTGAGAACTAGTAAAATAAATTGAATAGAGTATAAAAAATAAAATAGGAAGGGAGAATATGTAAGTTATTGGATCATTAACGCCATTGTGTACATCTTTGAGAACTAAGCTACTGAAATCAAAAAAAATAGAGCTTAAACGAAAAATCCAACGGTTTAATAAAAGTAAAAATGGAGCTTCTTTATCTAGCCATTCAGTAGTGGCATGAGATTGAGTGTAATTAAACAGTATGATTAAGCTCCAAGGTGCAAAAGCTAATAATGCTGTGCTTAGGGCAACAATATAACTAGTAAAGGTTCTATTAAATCGAAAGCGCTCATTAATACTTAGATAGATTCCATGTCCGATCGCAATTAACCCAGAAAGCAAATGTGAATAGAGTGCAAGCGCTAAAGTGATGCTATAAATTACCCAACTGTACTTAGTTTTTAGCCGGATGGCTCGTAGCAGCGCAGCGCTTGACAGCAAGAGCATGACTATCCACAGACTATACATCCGAGCTTCCTGTGCGTACAGGACATGGAAGGGTGAGACAGTGGTCAAGGCAACGGCTACCCATCCTGTCAGGGACGATTCAAATAATTCCAGGCATAGCCAATAGATGCAAGGGAACACAAGCAGGCTAGTAAAGGCAGAAAAACTTCTGATTGCGGCGATGGAATCACCAAACCATTGCACCCAGAAGTGGGTTAGTGCGTAGTATAGGGGAGAAATTTGAGGTTCTTCCTTTGCTGTAGATTTAAGGGTGTTAATTAACTTTTTTTCAGAATTAATGTGTAGATGTCTCTGTAAATCATCAATCCCAATTTCATGACCATCGAAGTTTTGTCGTAGCACTTGCGACCATGATGAGCCAGAAATCCGTAAGGAGGTAACAGTCTCATCTTTCCAATAAACCTTTCGGTCGAGATTGATGAATCTAAAAAATATGCCTAGGCTCAATAGGAGAATGAAGAAAAACCGTAACCAGGTTGAGGTAAATCTAAAATTTTGACTCATTGTATTGTTTTTAGGGTATTGGACAGAGAACAAAAGCACTACGTTTAACTATCAAGTGATTTATTGTATCGTGGCTAAAAAGTTGCAGATGCTCTGCCAAATTGATCAGAGTGTAATTCGTCTCTCATACTGAGCAAGTATTGACAGTGGTCTAGCTTGGTAAATGGCACCTGTCGTTCAATCTCTACCTTGACTTGAAATTAGCACAATTGCTTGTCCCCTTCCGCTTAAAGAGCCTTAGCTCCTCTACCCCTATATCTAGTGTGCCTGCGTAAGTCCTGACCTAAAACCTACCACCTACCACCTTACTTTCAACGTTTCTGATGCAGATACTGTACCAGTAGCACATCCAGGTAAGTCCTACCCCCAGCATCACCACTCAGTACAGTAAAGGGTTCATCTGGTTCTCCCAGATGATTTAGCACCAGTATTGCATCAGAAAAATCTTGGTCTTGCGTATAATCGTTAACCGTAACAATCGTTTTTATGCCCGCTTTACAAGCAGCTATCAAACCGTTGTACGAGTCCTCAATCGCTAGGCAATCCTGCACATCTAAATTCATCTCTTTTAGCACGTACTGATATATATCGGGTGCAGGCTTTTTGGTGGGTACGATATCACCTGCGGCGATTACCTCAAACCAAGAGAGACTATCGGAACCTAGAGTATGTTCTAATAGGCTGGTGACATTTGACAGTGACGTTGTAGTTGCGATCGCAAGGGGTACCTCTTGCGATCGCGCTTCTTCCAGCACTCGCCGAACTCCAGGGCGCAACGGAATTGCTCCCTCACCTATCAATTGTTGATAATGTCTATTTTTAGCCGTGTGAAGTTTGACAACAAATTCATTGAGATCAGCAGGTGCATTGAAATCAGGATGATACTCGTTTACGTAAAAGTGGATGCGCTCTTTCCCTCCTGTAACCGCAAGCAATTCGCCATATAGCGAAACTGTCCAGTCCCAATCTAGCCCCGCTTCAGCAAAGGCGCGATTAAAAGCTACCCGATGACCATCCCGTTCAGTATCCGCCAAAGTGCCATCAACGTCAAAAATTAATGTAGGTCGGTTTTTCATGAGTTATTAGTTGTTTTTTGTCAAGGATTTACTGACTTAAGAATGAAAAAAAAGAAAAATCATCAACACAGCAATCAAGTGAATTTAATACAATTTCATGGGTTTGTGGACAAAAGTGTGATAAACATCATTAATGCTAAAGCATGGTGATTCACTAGAGGAGATTCCCTAGTTATAGTTTTGAGATTTTGATAGTTATACTTTAGATCAACCTTCTGAGCTTCAATCTAGTTTATGTCTATCAATCGTCGCAATTTCCTATTATTACTAGGTGCTAGTGTAGGAACAGCTGCTTGTGGAACTTTCCCATCTAGCGCCGAACCACAATTGAAACCCGTTTCAGCAAATAAGCAGACTGGAGGTGGAGAGACGTTCAAACTCCCGCCTCTGCCTTATGATTACAAGGCTTTGGAACCGCACATTGATGAAGCAACGATGCGGTTTCACCATGATAAGCATCATGCTGCTTATGTAAAAAACTTGAATGATGCAGCAAATAAGTACCCACAACTAAAAAATATGAGTGCTGAAGCAATGCTGCGGAACCTCACCAGCGTGCCGGAAGATATTCGGGCAACGGTACGTAATAATGGTGGCGGTCATGTGAATCACTCGATGTTTTGGGAAATCATGAGTCCTAATGGGGGTGGAGAACCAAAAGGTGCGATCGCCATTGCGATTAAGGAAACCTTTAGTAGCTTTGATAGCTTTAAACAACAATTCAATGAAGCTGGGAGTAAGCGTTTTGGTAGTGGTTGGGCTTGGTTAATTCGTACCAAAGATGGCAAACTCCAGGTTACTAGTACAGCGAATCAGGATAGTCCCTTGATGGAAGGTAACTATCCAATTATGGGTAATGATGTTTGGGAACACGCATACTATCTGAAATATCAGAACAAGCGTGCGGACTACTTAACCGCTTGGTGGAATGTTGTTAACTGGGATGAAGTGAATAAGCGCTTTGAGAAAGCAAAAGCTTAATTGATAAAGCGGCAGGAATAGGAGCGTTTTTAATAACAGAATAATTGAATTCTAAAATTAGATGGGAGGGCACTACTAATGGAACTTGTTAAAGTACAGATGATGTTTGAAAATGCTCCTAGAACGTCCCATAAGGACTACTCAGTTGAACTCGAAAATTTAAATGGAGAGCGAGTAGAATTATCTAGGCTTCCTTGTGAGGGAGAGGTAATTTCCTTTCCGGATGGGAAACTACATAGTATGGGTCCCTGCTTTACTGTCATTGAAGTCGTACATTTTGCCTCACCTAGTCATACGGGTTTGGTTGGTGAAATCAAACTACGCAAGTGCTTCCCCAGATAGACAGCATTAACATCTATTTAGGGTTAGCAATTGGCACTTAATTTTTAATTAAAAAGCATCTCTTGTACAGGCGAGTCATGATTGAGAGTCATGAAAGTGAGCGATCGCTTAACTTGACTCGCCCCTGACTCGCTTGGAAACCTACACATTAGAAGCTGCGGCGCGCAACTAGAGTTTCACCATCGTAAAGCTCAACAACGTTTTCACCATCTGGCATGACTGGAGGCTTATCAACCTCGTTCTCGAAGTATTCAAAAGCGTTATTTTGTGTCCAAACATCGTGAGACACTTGGTAAGTATCTTTGCCCTTAGGGGTGACTTTCTCAACGTAGAAGTATCCGTTCTTTCTTTCAGGCATTGTTCTCTCCTCTGAGTTAATGAGCTGATTGGGATTGCTTCGCCTTCCCTTCCCTCATAAAATAAACCAATCAGGAGTCTAACTACACCAACCCGCCTGAGCCGTAAGAGAAACCATGACTAATCGCCCTATCATCCTTGGCATCGTCGGCGATAGCGCCGCCGGAAAGACCACGCTTACAAAAGGAATTGCTCAAGTATTGGGAGAAGATGAGGTCACGGTCATCTGTACGGATGATTACCATCGATACGATCGCAAGCAGCGGGCGGAGATGGGAATTTCAGCACTGCACCCCGACTGCAATTACCTCGATATTATCCAGCAGCACCTGAATCTGCTGCGCACCGGACAACCAATCCTCAAGCCAATATACAACCATACCAGTGGCAGTTTCGACGCTCCAGAATACATCAAGCCCAGCAAGTTTGTGATTGTTGAGGGATTACTCGGTTATTCAACTCGTGGAGCGCGTGATTGTTACGATGTCAAAGTATATTTGGCTCCACCAGAATCTCTACGTACTCAGTGGAAAGTCAAGCGCGATACCCGCAAGCGTGGCTATACTGAGGAACAAGTTCTCGAACAACTCAGAAAGCGCGAATCCGACTCAGAAGATTTTATTCGTCCTCAGCGCAAGTGGTCAGACATCGTTGTTAGTTTCTACCCCCCCGACGAGGACTCCGAACAGAGCGATTTACTACTGAATGTCCATCTCGTTCTTAGACCGACAATACCCCATCCAGACTTTACTAGAATCCTCAATCCCGGCAAATCTCACCTCAGTTCAGCTATCCGTTTAGAACTTGATCGAGATATGGGTAAACCCGTGGATGTTCTAGAAATCGATGGTCATGCCACGAGCGAACAGGTGAAGGAACTAGAGCGGATACTGTGTAGCGACATTCCCTACTTGGGAAGATTTTGTAGTCTCGAAGGCAATCAAGATATTGGTAAGGTTATTGGTACAACTGGGGAAACTCTCCAGAGTTATCCACTTGCTCTCACACAACTGCTCATTACCTACCATATGCTCAAAGCTGCCAATGTCAATGAGTCTGACTTAAAAGCTTCTAGTACTTAACTTTTTCTTCAGAGAGATTGAGGCGCACAACAAAAAACAGGATTTTTTGACGTGAATGTAATTTTCGGGACTCAAAACGGGATTACTAAAAATAACACCATTGAGTCTTTATGAACGGGCATCTATGACTTACAGCCTGAGAATTGCCGATCTCCCAGCAAGTGAACGTCCTCGCGAGCGATTATTGGCTCATGGAGCTAAAACTCTGACAACAGCGGAGCTAATCGCGATTTTGTTAGGGACGGGTCAAGGGAAAGGAAAGCTTTCAGCCGTGGGTTTGGGACAATACATATTACAGCTATTCAGCGAAAATCAGCGCGACCCGATGGCAGTATTACGGGATATCAACCATCAGGAGTTAATCAATATTCATGGCGTGGGACCAGCAAAGGCAACCACAATTTTGGCAGCTGTTGAATTGGGAAAACGCGCTTTCTTGTCTCGACCCACAGCCCTTACAGTGATTGATGGTCCCGTAACGGCGGTAGCTACCTTGAGTCATGACTTGATGTGGCAAAACAAGGAGCGATTAGCAATTTTGCTGCTGGATGCGAACAATCAGTTGCTAGGCACTAAAGTATTGACAATTGGCACAGCAACCGAAACCTTGGCGCATCCAGGTGAGATTTTCCGAGAGGTGCTTCGCCAGGGAGCAACACGAGTGATTATTGCTCACAATCATCCAACTGGACTTGTTGAACCCAGCCAAGAAGACATTG
>DATNQT010000258.1:0-9286 GCA_036703885.1 Candidatus Sericytochromatia bacterium | reverse complement strand
AGGGAATAGTCAGAACTCAACTTCCCAATCTACAACAGGAGTGTTTCTCCAAACAGACAAGCGCGGTCAACTAGCTAGTATGCTTGCACTTTGTAGCACAATCAATTCTGAGGGAAGCATTTACCATGTTGTACGAGCAAGAGAAACAGGTAGCAACAACCGCAGTAGCTGCCGCCGCTAATCTATGCGAGCAAGTCCGACGAGAGCAAGGCTCTCTAGCTATAGAAAAACCTGATCGCTCTCCTGTAACTGTTGCAGATTTTGGCGGACAGGCAGTAATCTGTCAGGCACTGAGTACAGCTTTTCCGACTGATTCCGTAATTGGTGAGGAAGATTCCACGTTGTTGAAATTGCCTGAAACGAGCGATCGCTTGGCACAAGTAACCCATTACGTCCAAACTCAAATACCCAATGCAACCCCTGAACAAGTCGCCGCTTGGATTGACTGGGGAAATGGAAAGGTTGAATCTCGATATTGGACTTTAGACCCGATTGATGGGACGAAAGGATATATCAGGGGTGACCAATATGCGATCGCTTTAGCGCTGGTTGAGGCGGGTGAGGTAAAGCTAGGTGTTTTGGGTTGTCCTGCCTTACCTGTCGATCCAGCACAACCTGATGGAGAACGGGGTGTCCTTTTTGTCGCTGTCCGGGGTCAAGGCACAACAATGATTTCTCTCAGTAACGGTGAACCACAACCGATTCAAACGTCTAACGCTAATGAGGCTTTCTTTCGTTTAGCCGAGAGTGTGGAGTCGCGGCATGGTAATCTTCCGTTGCAAGAGGCAATAGCTCAATCCGTAGGACTTAATGCACCCGTACTACACTTAGACTCCCAGGCAAAGTATGGTGTAGTGGCGCGGGGTGAAGCCGCACTGTACATCCGTCTGCTTTCCCCTGAATTCCTGGAGAAACGAGAGTATACTTGGGATCATGCAGCAGGTGCGATCGTTGTAGAAGAAGCTGGCGGACGAGTCACAGATATGCACGGTCAGCCTTTAGACTTCTCGTTTGGCACCAAACTCCTCAATAATCAAGGCATTATCGCTAGCAATGGTGCAATTCATGAAGCCGTCCTGGCTGCGGTTGCACAGGGTATAAAAGATTAAGAGTCATAAAGTAATGAAAGGCTCTGAGTAAGCAGTGCTATCATTACAAGTTCTGGCTTGAGAAATGCTACCCATCGATAGCAATTTGGAGGTGTATTGTGGCAATTTTGCGGCTTGAAGACGGTACAACTTACACCCAGTTGGGTGATATTGGGCGGGAACTAGCGTCTCTGAACGTTCAGCTCAATCGTTGGTCGGTAGGGGATAATCCAGAGGTTCATCGCTTACTCGCTAAAGACGCTTTAAGCGATGAAGAGAAAGAGCAAGTCCTTGAGGCACTGGATAGCTACTTTGAAGAACTCAAAGCTTCTGCTGGTTATCAGTCTCGTGACTTAATCGTCCTGCATCCAGACGTTCCCAACTTAGATGCACTTCTGTCTAAGTTTGATAGTTGTCACTACCATACTGACGCTGAACTACGCTACATCGTTGCAGGTGAAGGCATCTTTGGCTTTGTTCGTCCTGATGGTAGCCAAGTGGAATTGACGGTGCAGCCAGAGGAATATATTAATGTGCCAGAAAATACCGAACACTGGTTTTATCTAACCCCCTCACGACGGATTAAAGCCGTGCGTTACTTCACGACGATGGAAGGTTGGGTTCCTGAGTATACAGGTAAAGAAATACGCTTTCGTCAAGCAGCAGTCGTATAAGGCAAGTAATCGATAGAGTGACGGAATGCTTCCTAACTACCAGCCTCAACTGCAAGAAGTTCCTCCGTTAGAAAAGCCATAGCTGATAAGTTTGGTGCTTTGCCTCAGGTATTGGCTGTGGCTTTAGCTGGTTTCCGCACAACTGGTACCGTAGTTCTGGAAAACATTATGGCAATAGAGGTTGACTACCGCTTCCCATTGGGTGTTGATGCTGAACGGCAAGCCAAAGTTATTGCTGTAGGGCAAACTGTAGGCACTTGGGATGCTCGTTTTGCCCATCGCGAAGAGGTGCTGAAGTCGTACTTAGCCGAAGTCCTCAATGGTCGTACTGAACCCGATGGTTCTAGCCTTGTCACGATTCGTTTTCCCAATGCCAACGTGGAAAACGACATTTCCAGCCTACTGACCATGATTTTTGGCAAATACTCGATGGCAGGGGCAGCGAAGGTCATGGCAGTGCGTCTACCAGAAAACTACGGCAGCCGTCCCAAACTGGGGATTCCGGGTATCCGGGAACGGCTAGCAGTCTTTGACCGCCCTTTAATTATGGCGATTTTTAAACCAGCGCTGGGACTTTCAGCCGATGACCATGCTGCCATTTTGAAAGAGGTTGCCAGTGCAGGGCTAGACATTATTAAAGACGATGAGATTATGGGGGACTTGGAGGTTGCCCCAACACTGAAACGATTGGAAGCTTGCCGTAGAGTACTCGATGAGGTCAAGGAACGAACGGGGCGCACGGTACTGTATGCGGTCAATGTTACGGGTTCTGCTGACAAATTAATTGAGAAAGCCCGCCTTTTGGTAAGTGAGGGAGCAAATGCACTGCTATTGAACGTTCTGACCTATGGCTTCTCGGTGTTGGATGCCTTGGCGGCTGACCCAGAAGTTAACGTGCCGATTTTCGTTCATCCGGCTTTGGCTGGTGCGATGTGTGCTGCCCCCGACCACGGCATGGCTTATTCGGTGGTTTTGGGAACGTTGATGGCTCATTGTGGGGCAGATGCGGTGTTATATCCCGCCCATTACGGCAGTTTACCATTTGACCCAGCGGAGGAAGCGCGGATTCGAGATAGTTTGCGATCGCGTAACGTCTTCCCCGTCCCTTCAGCAGGCATTCATCCCGGTGTCGTACCGCAAGCACTAGCAGATTACGGTCGGGAGGTTATTCTCAATGCTGGAACTGGCATTATGGATCATCCCGATGGTGCAGCAGCAGGAGTCAAAGCCTTCTTTGAAGCGCTAGAACGGATCAAGCGCGGTGAATCTTTTGTGCCGGAAACCTTACCAGATGGTGCGCTTCGCCGTGCCGTTGAGAAATGGGGAGTTAGGGTTTAATTTGACTTGTGGTTAATCGCTAATTGCTGACTTTAGGCTTTTGCAAAACTCCTCAATCGCTGTTAACCCTTCGGCTGGTGAGCAATCTGCCAAGCGTTTTACTACGGCACTGCCGACGATTACTGCATCTGCACCCCACTCTTTGACCTGTTTGGCTTGTTCTGGCCCAGAGATGCCAAAGCCTACACCAATTGGCTTGTCTGTTACAGCGCGCATCTGCTGGAGGATATCTTGCACTCGTGATTCTATTTGGGTTCTGACTCCCGTGACACCAGTAACGCTTACTAGGTAAATGAATCCTTGAGATTTGTGAGCGATCGCTTCTATTCGTTCTTTGGGGCTAGTCGGTGCAACGAGCAAGATGACTTCAATTCCAATCTCTGCCGCAGGCTTTAGCAGTGATTCGGCTTCCTCTAAGGGTAAATCTGGTACGACCAAGCCTTTAACGCCCACTTCAGCAATCTGCTTTAAAAATGATTCGATGCCTCGGTTCAGAATTGGGTTGTAGTAGGTAAAAAGGATGAGCGGTGCTTTTAAGTCTGGGGCAACGTCCTTGACCATTTCTAGCACGTTATCTAAGCTCACACCTCGTTGTAAAGCACGAGTCGCTGCGGCTTGAATAGTTGGGCCATCTGCTAGGGGGTCTGAGTAGGGTACTCCTAGTTCGATCAGGTCAGCACCAGATTGGTCGAGAATCCGCAACGCTTGGGCTGTTGTCTTCAAGTCTGGATCGCCTGCGGTGATGAAGGGAATCAGGGCGCACTTGGAGCTGTCGCGTAAGGACTTGAAGCAATCGGAAACAGAGTTCATGTTTTTTTTGGTCATTGGTCATTGATCATTGGTCATTGGCTCTCAGACTGGCAGACTAATGACTAATGACAAAATACCAGGATTTGAACAGGCTTGCCCAAAGATTTTTTCGTTTAGCGATCGCCTACCTGAGAACGTTTCTCTTCCTCGATTTCTGCTTGCAGCTTGGCAAGTTCTTCTGGTGTCATGGCTTCAAAGCGTTTTTGTAAGACAGCTTCTTTGTAATCCTTGATCTGCTGGTTATAGGTCATGTTTTTCGTCCCAACTCGAAACAAATAAGTCAGCAGCCAACCAACTAAACCGCTAACTAAGAAAGCTTGACTCCAGATACCTGCCTGTAGGTTATCCAGCCCAGCTAGCTGTAAGAGTATATAGATAAGTCCACCAGCGGTAAAAAAACCGATGGTAATTCCGAACGCATCAATTCGTCGCATTTAACAATACTCTAGATGACGCTCTTCACGCCTGGATCTGACGCCGTTTGGGGCGAAAATTTAAGAAAGGAGAAAGCAGCAACAATCCTGGAAAGAAGAAGAACACTAGGAAGTACATGAAGCCGCGCTCAAAGGAGCTAGCAACGTACCACCGTTTCTGCAAGTAGAGGTAAAGAGCCGCAGGAACGACTAAAAGGTATACTCCGCTTAATGCCAGGTATAGTAGTGCAACAATTATGGTTTCTGTTTGAGGCATAGATTTGGAAGAGTCATGGGTCAGCGGTTCGCTACTGAGCGATCGCATTTCTTTACGATTCAGTTGAGTCACCTCAGTTCAACGGCACGCCGCCATTGTTCTAGGGTTTGTTCAACTTCCATATTCTACCTTGTGCCAGTTCGTTGATGTTCTAGTTGCATATAAGACCTAATTAATGGTGCAATAGATAGATGCCTTAGTTGTGTAGAATACTAAGTGCAACTCCATACGGGGGCGTGGCGGAATGGTAGACGCTACGGACTTAAAATCCGTTGACTGTAATATGTCGTGTGGGTTCAAGTCCCACCGCCCCCATCTCGAAACTGTTTATTACCTCAATTTTGCCCAGACGCTGCTTTGGAGCTACCTGCTAGGCTCGCTTGTTCCGCACTTGTTGCTGTTGGTGATTGCTGACGCCGCTCTTCGAGAGCATTGCCGATAAGCTTCAACAGCAGCCAAGAAACAGAGCGTTCTTCTTCCTCTGCCCACTGTTCAAGCTCTTTTTTCCACTCTGGGGGAATGTACGTTGTGACACCAGCCAGTGAAGTTTTACCGCCCATTTGAATTTCCTGTGTCGTGTCTACTGTGAGTATGGTAACGCCTTACCCTATCCTTTCGCACCAGAAGCTAGGCTATGCTATGTTATGCTGATGTAGCAATTCTCAAATCCATGAACATTCTCAACGAACTTTTTTCCCCCTCCCTTCAACCCTCCCCCGCCAAGAAGCAACGCCGTTGCATTGAAATCAAGTCAGAACGTGAAATCGCAATTATGCGTCAGGCAGGGAAGATAGTTGCAATAGTGTTGAAAGAGATTTCGGAGCTAGTGCAGCCAGGTATGACGACGGCTGACTTGGATGCTTATGCCGAAAATCGCATCCGGGAAATGGACGCAGTTCCCAGCCTCAAGGGATATCGCGGCTTTCCCGCCACCCTCTGTACCAGCATTAATCATGAGGCTGTACATGGCATCCCCAACCCCAAAAAAGTGATTCAGTCTGGTGATGTTCTCAAGGTTGATACCTGCGCTTACTACCAGGGTTTTCACGGTGATTCTTGCATCACCATTGCAGTCGGTGAGGTTTCTCTAGAAGCAGCAAAATTAATTCGCGTAACCGAGGAAGCGCTTTACAAAGGCATTGAGCAAGTCAAAGCTGGAAATTATCTGATGGATATTGCTGGTGCCGTTCAAGACCATATAGAAGCCAATGGTTTTAGTATCGTGGAAGATTTAACAGGTCACGGGGTTGGACGGAATCTGCACGAAGAACCTTCTGTTTTCCACTGCCGCACCCGTCAGATGCCAAATGTTAAGCTCCGAGCTGGAATGACTCTAACGGTTGAACCAATTGTGAGTGCGGGTTCTAAGCACACGCACTTGTTATCGGATGGCTGGACTATTTTGACTGTCGATAATTCTTTAGCGGCTCAGTGGGAACATACAGTGCTAGTCACTGAAGACGGCTGCGAAATCTTGAGCGATCGCACCCACCTCTAACTCCAACTCCATCCCGTGTACCCAACAGGACAACCCAGGTGAGGTTAACCCTACTCTCTAGGGTGTATACCGAAGCTTGACGTTTCTAGCAATAAATTGTTACTTTTATTTACATAGGAATTACAAAACTAAACAAAGTTTCAAGAGGAACCTCCATGACTATCCTGATCGCCTTATTTATCGTCGGCTGGGTTGCTGCGGCTGTCATCGGCACACAAGCTTACTTCCGGGGTGAGCAGTCTAAGCCTATCCACGAGCGCAACTGGCGTTCCAAGTCTTTTGAAAAACTAGCTGAATCCATTACTGCCACTGAAATAGACTACAGCCAGCGCATACCCGCTTTTGAGGTGGACGCTTACTCCAGCCAAATGCTGCCTAATCAATAAAAAGATGGGGTAAGCGATGTATACCCCGACTAAAATCATCCTTCTATACAACGCCGCTAGGTTAACTATCTGCGGCGTTGTTGTAATTGGCGATAAACATCTTTCAACTCAACGCCATGATGAGCTAAAGCCACGAGGGTGTGATAGAACAAATCGGCGGCTTCAGAGGCGATCGCATCTTTATCATCATCCTTACAAGCCATCACCACTTCCGCTGACTCTTCCCCAATCTTTTTGAGAATTTTGTTATCGCCACCCGCAAACAGCTTGCAGGTGTAGGAGTCTTCAGTAGGATTGTCGCGGCGATCGCATATCACCTCAAACACTTGAGACAGGGTATCTGCTGGGGGCGATACTTTTTGTCCATCGACTTGATGAAAACAACTACGTTCTCCAGTATGGCAAGCGATATCGCCGATTTGTTCGATGCTAACCAGTAAGGCATCGCTATCGCAGTCGTAACGAAGCGTGTGTACCTTTTGAATATGACCTGACGTTGCCCCTTTGTGCCACAATTCGGCACGAGAACGACTCCAATACCAGGCTTCCCCGGTTTCCAGAGTTTTCTGTAATGACTCCCGATTCATCCAAGCCATCATCAAGACAGTACCATCGAGATAATCTTGAGCGATCGCTGGCACTAGTCCCTGTTCGTTGTAGCGGATTTGGTCAACTGGAATAGCTTGGTTCAAAGCAGTGGGTTCAGTAGCTGGCATCGCGTGAAAGTGCTGAGTGAGAAAAAATCGAAAATCCTATTATTTTTATGCTTAAATCGCCTCAGTTGTCTTCTTTTTAAGCAAAAATACACAAATAGCATTTCACACAAGTCTCATTACTGACTTGTGTAAAGTTTACCAATCGATTGCAATCTGTTATTTAAGTAATTAAGTACTTTGTTGTTCCTATTGCAAGCAAGTGCTGATTACCCTCGGATTAACACTTGTTTCGTAGCACTCATCCTATCATCGTAGCGAGTTTGAGCAAAGGCTATTGCTTAGTGGAATGAGTCGCTGATGAGTAGGCGCTTTCCTGGTGAACGTTGCTAGTTGTGACTTCTTCGTTCACGACATTATTGTCGATAAACCAATTGATTGAACACAGAGGTGCAGCACTTAAGCACTACGGTGGCTAGCTCAGGGGTTTGATGAAGTTTAGTGAAGCCCTAGTCCAACAGCCTAGGGAGAATTAAAGGAGCTGTGTTTGCCTTAAACAAGAACGCTCAAATCTCTAGCCAATTGCATTTTTACTGCACTAGTGGCAACCTGATGAGCCTTTGCTGCCTCTCCATACCATTGAATTGTAGAGTTATAAGCAGCCCGGTACAAATCCTGTGTCGTCTCAGATAGGCGATCGCGAATCTCTTTAGGCAAGTCTTGGTTCGTTTTGTAAAACATAATCTCAATTTTTGTTGAGTGAGATAATTAATTATCATAGAAATTCTAAACAGGGCGTACCCCTATCTATAGATAGACTTTGAAACGTCCTACTACGGAGATAACCTTGGTTAACACCACCATTAAAACAACCCAATCAGAAGAAATCTTCGCTGCTGCCCAAAAGCTGATGCCCGGAGGTGTCAACTCACCCGTTCGAGCCTTCAAATCAGTGGGAGGACAACCCATCGTCTTTGACCGAGTCAAAGGAGCCTACATCTGGGATGTTGATGGCAACCAGTACATTGACTATGTGGGAACGTGGGGTCCTGCAATTTGCGGTCATGCCCATCCGGAAGTAATTGCTGCTCTGCACGACGCCTTGGAAAAAGGGACTAGCTTTGGCGCACCCTCAGTGCTGGAGAATGTCTTGGCAACGATGGTGATTGATGCCGTCCCCAGCATTGAAATGGTGCGGTTTGTCAACTCTGGAACCGAAGCTTGTATGGCGATTATCCGCCTGATGCGGGCATTCACCGGACGTGACAAAATCATCAAGTTTGAAGGCTGCTATCACGGACACGCCGATATGCTCTTAGTCCAAGCAGGTTCTGGAGTTGCTACCCTAGGCTTGCCCGACTCCCCTGGCGTTCCCAAAGCTGCCACTAGCAACACCGTGACGGCTCCTTACAACGATCTCGAAGCGGTGAAAGCTCTTTTTGAAGCCCATCCGGATGAAATTGCGGGTGTGATTTTGGAACCCGTTGTTGGCAATGCTGGCTTTATTCCAGCCGATGCAGGTTTCCTGGAAGGCTTGCGAATGCTGACTCAGGAATATGGCGCGTTGCTGGTATTTGATGAAGTGATGACTGGATTCCGGATTGCCTACGGTGGCGCTCAGGAAAAATTTGGCGTCACACCTGACCTGACCACACTAGGTAAGGTTATTGGCGGAGGCTTGCCAGTGGGAGCTTACGGCGGACGCAGAGATATCATGTCGATGGTTGCTCCAGCCGGACCAATGTACCAGGCGGGAACGCTCTCTGGCAATCCTTTAGCGATGACAGCGGGGATTAAAACGCTAGAGTTGCTGCAAAGACCAGGAACTTACGAACAGCTAGACAAAATTACCGAAAAGCTATCAAACGGTCTACTGCAAGTTGCCAAGGAAACGGGTCACGAAGTCTACGGTGGGCAAATCAGCGCGATGTTTGGTTTGTTCTTCACAGGTGAAGCCGTTCACAACTACGAAGATGCCAAAAAGTCTGATTTAGCCAAGTTCAGCCGCTTCCATCGTGGGATGTTAGAACACGGTATTTACCTGGCACCATCTCAGTTTGAGGCAGGATTTACCTCCCTGGCTCATACGGATGAAGATATTAACCGCACGTTAGAAGCAGCACGGGAGGTTATGTCGAGTCTGTAGTTT
>DATNQT010000257.1:0-2721 GCA_036703885.1 Candidatus Sericytochromatia bacterium | reverse complement strand
GAAGTAGTTGAGCGGGGAGCCGAATGAAGCTTTTGGCTTGAACAAAGACCAGGAATATGGTAATGTCTTGAAAGCGTGTGAATACGTTACCTTATCGAAAGACCCAACTCAATCTTGCTATATTCATAAATCTACTGTTGTAGAGGATAAATTAACAATGCAGGGTAATTCTTCTCTGGAAAAGCAGCCACAACTTACAGGGGACAGTCCATCATTTTCCCTCTCGCACGGTCAACAAGCGATATGGTTTCTCTACAAGATGGCACCAAGGAGCGTCGCTTACAATATCTATACGACAGTGCGGATAAGCTCCTCGTTAGACTTGGGCGCATGGCACCGAGCATGGCTTCGCATTGTAGAACGTCATCAAGCGCTGAGAACTACCTATACTGAGCGCGATGGTCAACCTGTTCAAGTCGTTCATCTATACCAAGAAGTTGATGTTAAAGTAACAGATGCTTCTTCTTGGAGCGATGACTACTTGAAGAAGCAAATTCTGGCAGAAGCTGAGTGTCCCTACAACTTGGAAACGGGTCCTGTGCTGCGGGTACATCTGTTTACACGGTCAGCGGTAGAACACATCCAATTGCTCGCAATGCACCACATTGCTGGGGATATGTGGTCTTTTGACATCCTGCTATCGGAACTCAGGGGTTTGTATGCCGCCGAAGTAAAAACATTGCCACCTTCTTCAATACATGTTGTTGAAAATTCTGACATTTCAAATTCCCAAAGAGATAATATCCGAGCGCGAACTAATCTACCATACACAGATTATGTGCGTTGGCAGGCCGAGATGTTGGCAAGTTCTAAGGGCGAGCAACTCGCGGCATACTGGCAGAAACAATTAGCAGGTGAGTTGCCGCTTTTAAATCTGCCGATGGATAAACCACGACCAAGAGAACAGACTTATTGTGGGGCGAACCATATCATTGAGTTAGATAAAGAACTGCTCCAAAAACTCAGACAGTTGTCAGAAGCTGAAGGAACAAGCCTTTATAGAATTTTCCTCGCTGCTTTTTTCGTACTGCTTTATCGTTACACGGGTCAAGAAGACATCCCCGTAGGCAGTCCGATGGCGGGTCGGTGGAGTCGAGAGGAATTTCAAGGAATTGTTGGTTACTTCACGAACCCAGTCGTATGCCGTGCAAATCTGGCAGGAAATCCCACCTTCAAAGAATTTATCGCCCAAGTAAGTCGCACGGTTTCTGAAGCTAGGGAGCATCAAGATTATCCCTTTCCCCTATTAGTAAAAGAGCTTTTGCCTAACCGAGATATTAGCTGCAACCCTCTGTTCCAAGTTTCTTTAACTTCGCAAAAGCATCGCTGGTACGACCCAGCCAAAAAATCACCTCTTAAACAGGAAAAAACGCTTCTAGTGATGGCTCCCTACCTTATAGAGGGACATCAGCGGGGAGCAGCATTGGACATGAATTTGGCGCTCATTGAAGCTGGTAGTTCTTTTCAGCTTTGCTGGCAATACAACACTGACCTGTTTGATATTTCCACTGTGCATCGAATGGCAAGCTCTTATCAAACTTTGCTCAAAAGCATCCTAACTAATCCAGAAGAACGTGTTTCAGCATTGCCATTGTTGACCCAAGCAGAACGACACCAGTTGCTGGTGGAGTGGAATGATACAAAAGTAGAGTATCCCTTCGATAAGTGTATCCACCAGTTGTTTGAAGAACAGGTGGAGCTTACGCCTGATTCCGAAGCGGTGCTTTTTGAAGATAAACAGTTGACCTACCGAGAGCTAAACCAACGGGCGAACTGTCTGGCACATCACTTGAGAACTCTGGGCGTGGGACCCGAGGTATTGGTGGGTATTTGTGTAGAGCGCAGCCTAGAAATGGTAGTAGGCCTGCTGGGCATTCTCAAAGCTGGTGGGGCTTATGTACCGCTAGACCCGGCTTATCCCCCAGAACGTTTGGCTTTCATGCTAGAAGATGCCTCTGTACGAGTGCTGCTGACTCAGGCGCGGTTGGTCGAATCTCTTCCCAAACATCCAGGACCTATCGTTTGCCTAGACACAGACTGGGAAATCATTGAGCGACAGAGGGAGGAAAACCCTGGATGCAGCTTCACCCCTGAGAACCTGGCCTATGTGATTTACACTTCGGGGTCTACAGGGAAGCCCAAGGGTGTTCTAGTTGCGCACTCTGGGGTAAGCAACCTGGCTACAGCACAGATCCGGATCTTCAATGTGCAACCGAACAGTCGTGTCCTCCAGTTTGCCTCTTTGAGCTTTGATGCCTCGATTTGGGAGGTTGTCATGGCCTTGATGGTAGGAGCGACCCTGGTAATGGGAACGCGGGACTCCCTGCTACCTGGAGGAGCTCTGATTCAGCTATTGCGCGACTATGCGATCGCGACTGTTACGCTGCCACCGTCAGTGCTGGCGGTACTACCCGCTGAGGAACTACCAGCGTTGCGGACAATTATCGTCGCCGGAGAAGACTCTTCCCCCGACCTCGCAGCCAAATGGTCATCAGGGCGTCGATTTTTTAATGCTTATGGGCCAACGGAATCCACCGTCTGTGCCACCATCGCCGAATGTACCGATAGTAAAGAGTCACTGCCCATCGGTCGGCCTATTGCCAATATACAGGTCTATATTCTAGATGCTCAACTGCAAGCTGTTCCGATCGGCATTCCGGGAGAGTTATACATTGGCGGTGCTGGTTTAGCACGGGGCTACCTCAACCGGCCCGAACTAAC
>DATNQT010000256.1:0-3058 GCA_036703885.1 Candidatus Sericytochromatia bacterium | reverse complement strand
CGCAATTGTAAAGCAAACTCATGGGGCGAAAGAATAATATCTCTGCTAATCCCAATCAGTTGAGCGCCGTGAAGTAGTGCGCCCCAAATCTCAAATGTTGCTGCATCGAAGGATGTATTTGAGGCTTGGGCAATTCTATCGGTAGGGTCTAATTTTATGTAATTTGTATTGAACACCAGCCGATTTACAGCTTTGTGAGGAACCGCAACTCCTTTGGGTTTTCCTGTAGAACCAGAGGTGTAGATGACATAAGCTAAATTATCGCTTGTCACAGTACTGCTGGGATTCTCCTTGCTTTCCTGGGCAATATCCCAGTTATTATCCAGGCAAACTATAACGGGAGTGTTGGATACTGTTGGCTCAAGGGGGCGTAGCCCATGCTGAGTGCTGAGTGCTGAATGAGTTAACAAGATAGGTACTTGAGCCTCTTCCAGCATGAAGTTTAGGCGATCGCAAGGATAGTTAGGGTCTAATGGTAGGTAAGCAGCTCCGGCTTTGAGGATGCCCAATAGTCCTACTATCAGTTCTACAGAAGGTTCTAGGCAGATACCGACTAGAACTTCCGCACCTATCCCCAGTTTTTGTAAGTAATGTGCTAATTGGTTGCTGCGGTTGTTGAGTTCTCGATAGGTGAGTTGCTTATCTTCAAAGATTAGTGCGATCGCATTACTGTTTCTCTCTACTTGCGCTTCAAACAACTGATGGATGCACTGGTCTTTGGGATAATCTGCGTGAGTGTTGTTCCATTCCACTAAAAGCTGATGACGCTCTGCTTGAGAAAGAAGGGGTAAGTCTGCAATCCTTGCTTGTGGATTGGCAACAATGCCCTCCAGCAGAGTTTCAAAATGCCCCACCATTCGGGTAATGGTTGCTTCATCGAATAAATCCGTGTTGTAGACCACCACGCCTCTAAGACCTTCGGAGTGTTTCCACCGCTCTCCCCATAAACTTCTAAAGTCGTTCGTTGCCTCCCAGAGGTGGAACTCCAAATCAAATCGCGTTGTTTTAAAGTCAATTGTCAGAGTACTCAGCGTTAATTCGGGTAGCTCTAGTGACTCCATTGGGGCATTTTGCAGGGCAAATATGACTTGAAACAAGGGATGATCGTTCAGACTTCTCTGGCAATGCAATTCCTCTACCAGCTTTTCAAAGGGCACATCTTGGTGGGCATACGCTCCTAGTGTGACCTCGCGTACTCTGCCTAGCAGTTCCTGAAATGTTGGGTTACCGGATAGGTCAGTGCGTAACACTAAGCTATTGACAAAAAAACCAATTAGTCCTTCAATTTCACTGCGATTGCGATTAGCGATCGGCGAACCTACAGCAATGTCCTCTTGCTGCGTGTAGCGGTAGAGTAAGGTTTGGAATGCCGCCAATAGAGTCATGTAAAGAGTTACGCCTTCCTGCTGCGAGAGTGCCTCTAGCGCCTCCCTAATACTTTTCGGTAACTCTAGAAATTGAATGGCTCCCTGGTAAGTTTGTCTAGCGGGTTTCGGGCGATCGCTGGGTAAATTTAGTTGCTCAATGCCGCCCAACTGTTGCCGCCAGTAAGCAAGTTGTGCTTGTAGGGGCGACTCATGAGTCGCCCCTAGCTCCTGTAGCCACTCGCGCTGCCAGTGGGCAAAGTCAGCGTACTGGAGAGGTAGTTCCGGAAGAGGGCAAGGCTGTTTGAGAGCAAAAGCCGTGTAGATTACCTTCAACTCGCGAATTAATACTCCGATCGACCAATCATCGGAGACAATATGGTGCAAATTTAGCAGCAATATATGTTCTGTTTCGTCCAGCTTCAAAAGCGTTAATCGCAGCAATGGTCCGGTGGCTAGATCGAACGGACGCTGAGACTCCTGTTCGATCAACTGCTTTGCTTGGAGTTCTCTTGCGTCTGCTGGCAAGTCTCTTAGGTCTACTACAGGTAGGGATACCTCCAATGTAGGAGCGATCGCCTGAACAAGTTGCCCCTCTACTATCCCAAATCGAGTACGTAAAGTTTCATGACGACGCACGATTTCATTGAAAGTCTGCTCCAAGGCGATTAAGTTGAGCGAACCTGTCAGGCGAAGCGCAGTCGGGACATTATAGAAGGCATTACCCGGTACTAATTGGTCGATAAACCATAAGCGTTGCTGGGCAAATGATGCTGGAAACACAAAAACTTCTTCTTCCGTAGGAAGAGTTAGTCTTTCTGGAGTATCTGTAGAGGAATTGTCAAAAAGCTCCGGTGTCATCAGTTAAGGGGATAGAGGTGCATATACAGGGAAACTCTGTACCGCGACCTAACGGCTAAAGAGGCGGGCAGACAACTTTTGCCACAACACTAAAGGCTTTCGTTCGTCCGGTCTACTGCCATATTAAACAACACTTTATCTATAACGTCTCAACCTTGAAGAATACTAAGGGGTTGCCATTCACAATTTTTTCGTCCACCTTTCTCATGCCAATTCTTTCGGCTACTTTCTGTGACTCAATGTTTGGCTTATCACAGCTTGCTAAAAGATACTGATAGCCAAGTTCGTTAAAACAATACTCTAGTATCTTGGTTGCAGCTTCACTCGCGTAGCCTTTTTTGGTCGCATTAGGCAGTAAAGCATAAAGTAATTGTGGCTGTTTTTCATCAAAAAAATCCCACAAACCTACAAACCCAATGATTTCTTTCTCACTTTTAGTCTCAACAAACCAAAGACCAAATCTTTTTTCTTCAAAGTTTTTTTGGCTCTCTGTTAGCATTTCTTCAACCTGTTGCAATGGCAAAATTTTGCCATCGCACAGATACTTTCTTACGTAGGAGTCTATGAAAATAGTGTGTAGCGTGCTAAGTTCACTCTCCAAAATTGGTTTCAACAACAGTCTCTGTGTTTCAAGTATTAAACTCATTGAGCCTCGCAACATTCAGCTTTTTACACTTTTGCTGTCTAAGTATTAGACCTCTTGCAAAAATACCTGGCGATTGAAAATCGCGGCTACAAAAACAAAGTCTGCCTCCGCAGACTGTCTCTCAAACCCGCGCAGGCGGGTTTAGTTTTTATAGCCCCAGACTTTAGTCTGAGGGCGCACATCGACT
>DATNQT010000255.1:0-24483 GCA_036703885.1 Candidatus Sericytochromatia bacterium | reverse complement strand
GAAGTCACATCGGATGGACAATTTAAGATTGTTAGTTCCACTGACAAATCAGTTGAGCCGATTCCCTGGAATCAATTCGTAGCTGAAACTAAGGGCTTTGGTTGTGACTGGTCTGATGCAAAGAAAGGAGGCAAGTACAAGGTTTAAGAAATTGTTAGTTATTAGTTCTTAAGAATGTTTTTCTAAAGACTAATGCTGCCTTAGATGTTGTTAGTTGTTAGGAGGTTTTCTAATAACTAACAGCTAACAACTAACTGGAGGAAGACGTGCTAGTAGGATTATTGGACGGCTTATTTAATGGTATTAGCATTGGGGCTGTTTTATTAATCGCAGCACTGGGTTTAGCCATTGTGTTTGGGCTGATGGGCGTGATTAATATGGCTCACGGAGAGCTGATGATGCTGGGAGCCTACACAACCTTCCTTGTGCAAAATGGCTTTAAACAGCTTGGTGGACCCTGGTATGAAGCTTATATATTTTTTGCATTACCCCTAGCTTTCCTCGTTGCGGCTGCCGTGGGTTTGATTCTGGAGCGTGGGGTGATTCGCTATCTTTATGGTCGTCCTTTAGAGACACTCTTAGCGACTTGGGGTGTGAGCCTGATTTTGCAGCAATTTGTGCGTAGCGTGAACTGGGTGCTGATTGTTGGATTGATACTATTTTGTCTGTTATTTTTTGGAGCATTATGGATTTTGTCGCGCCGCCCAGACTATGAGCGGATTCGCGGTTGGGTGTTAGCGGTGATGTTACCGCTTTCTTTAGGAGTGGCGGCGGCAACTGGCTCCTTTTTGGGCAGTACTTATAAGTTAGCCGTCACTAAGCCCTGGTTTGGTGCTCAGAATGTGGATGTTACAGCTCCTAAGTGGTTGAGGGCTGGTTTGCCGTTGGGAGGCTTTCAACTGCCCTATGCACGGGTATTTATCATTGGGCTAACGATTCTTTGTGTAGCAGGGGTTTACCTATTCTTACAGCGTTCGGCGTGGGGCTTGAGGATTCGTGCCGTGACGCAAAACCGTAGTATGAGTTCTTGCTTGGGGATTCCAACAGCGAAGGTTGATGCGCTCACGTTTGCCATTGGTTCGGGTTTGGCTGGAGTGGCTGGCTGTGCCGTGAGTTTGCTGGGTTCTGTGGGACCAAACACTGGGCAGAACTATATTGTCAATACGTTTATGGTTGTGGTCGTAGGCGGTGTGGGCAAACTGGTAGGCAGTATTGTAGCAGCGATCGCAATTGGTACGGCTGACTACCTGATTGGTTCTGGCACACTAGCTCTACTGCTGGCTCCAGTGAAGCCACTAGCTGATTTCTTTACCTTTTTTGCCACGACAAGCATGGCAAAAGTCATGGTATTTGCACTAATTATTGCCTTTCTGCAAGTGCGACCTGGAGGAATTTTTCCTCAAAAAGGGCGTTCTGTTGATGCTTGAAAAGGTTTAGGTTCATGGGCTTGAAGTACAGCTGACCAAGCAACTAAGGAGGTAAGGGACGATGGCAGCCGAGGCAACCTTTGAAATTCCAGGGATTGAGCGACGGCAACAGCGTCGTCGGTTAAAGCTTATTGAAGTGGGCGCTGTTGTAGCGATCGCGTTCGCTTTAATTTTTATCATGCCAGTTGTCCTCCCTATCGTTCGTCTTAATCAACTAGGGCGATTTTTAGCATTAGCGATCGCAGCTCTTGGCATTGACTTAATTTGGGGCTACACCGGACTATTAAGCCTAGGTCATGGCATCTTTTTTGCCCTTGGCGGTTATGCCCTAGCAATGCACCTGCAATTAGCACCGCTCAAAGCTGGCAGTCTGCCAGAATTCATGAATCTCTACGGTGTTACTGAAATTCCCTGGTTTTGGAAACCATTTGGTTCTTTTGGTTTTACCACAATTGCCGTTATTTTAATTCCGGCTTTACTTGGGGCAATTCTGGGTTATCTGGTCTTCCGCAACCGCATTCGAGGGGTTTACTTTTCTATCCTCACTCAAGCGGCAACTATCGTCTTTTTCAACTTCTTCAACGGTCAGCAGAAACTGTTCAACGGCACAAATGGTCTGACCAACTACAAAACTATACTGGGAGCAACGGTTAACACACCGCAGACGCAGTTTGTCTTCTACACTCTCACCGTATTATTTCTGGTAGCCGTCTATGCCCTCTCGCGTTGGCTGACGGTCGGGCGCTTTGGCAACCTGCTGATTGCCATTCGCGATGATGAGAGCCGGGTGCGCTTTACAGGCTACAATCCTACGGGTTTTAAGGTCTTTGTGTTTGCCATTTCAGCGGCGCTAGCGGGTATTGCTGGGGCGATGTACACGCTACAAACAGGCATCATTTCACCCAAAGCGATGGATATTGCTTTTTCGATTGAGATGGTAATTTGGGTGGCTGTGGGAGGTCGTGCCACTTTGGTGGGAGCAATCCTAGGGGCACTGGTAGTGAATTTTGGGAAAAGTCTGTTGAGTGAGAAGTTCCCAGAAATTTGGCTATTTTTCCAGGGGGCGCTGTTTTTAATTGTCGTAACCGTATTACCTGATGGGATAGTGGGTTGGTTGCGGCAAGCAGGAGGCGATCGCCTATTAGCATTACTGGGAAAACGCAAGCAAGTTATGACTTACCCCAGTTTGGAAGAAGACCCAGAAGTGCAGCAGGAACGGGAAAATTTAGGGGCGAGGGATTAGGGTCAATCATGAATGGAAAAATCCTAGAAACTGAAAATGTGACGGTGAGTTTTGACGGCTTTAAGGCAATCAATAACCTGAACTTCAGTCTGGATACTGGGGAGTTGCGGGTCGTGATTGGTCCCAATGGAGCTGGGAAGACAACGTTTCTGGATGTCATCACTGGAAAAGTACAGCCGACGCAGGGACGGGTGCTGTTTAAAGGGAGGGATTTGCGACGCTTACCTGAGGAACAGATTGCTCTTCTCGGAATTGGTCGTAAGTTCCAGACGCCCCGTGTCTATCTCAACCTGACAGTCCGCGAAAACCTGGAACTTGCCTGTAATCGTCAGAAAAACGTTTGGGCAACGTTGTTCGGGCGTCCTCCAGCGTCTGAACGAAACACAATATTAGGGTTGCTGGAAACCGTTGGCTTGTTGGTTAAAGCTGATTTTCCCGCTGCTTTGCTGTCTCATGGGGAAAAGCAACGGTTAGAGATTGGGATGTTAGTCGCACAGTCCCCAGATTTATTGTTGGTAGATGAACCTGTGGCAGGTTTAACAGATGAGGAGACAGAAAATGTCGGAGAGTTACTGTTAGCCCTGGCAGAAAGTCACTCCATTGTAGTGATCGAGCATGATATGGAATTTGTCCGCCAGATTGCTCGGAAGGTGACGGTACTGCACCAAGGGTCAGTTTTATGTGAAGGCACTATTGATGAAGTCCAAAATGACCCGCGTGTAATCGAGGTATACCTGGGAGAACCACAAGAACTCCACAGTTAAAGAATGAAAACCTCCTTCCTCACTCAGCACTCAGCACAACGCAGCGGAAATAACTATACAGTTGGACATTGGCTAAAAAGCCTACTGAACAAGCAATATGCCTTCTACCTTCCGCCTTCTGCCTTCTACCTTCCGCCTTCTGCCTCCTGCCTTCTACCTCCTGCCTTCTTGCACTCAGCACTCTAAACCCAGATGAATAGCGCGATCGCTCCAGAACTTACCCCTTCCCCAACTCAGCTCATGCTGCAAGTTACGGGTTTAAATGTTTACTACGGAGAAAGCCACATTCTCCGCAATGTTGATTTAAGTGTGCCTGCTGGACAAATGGTTTGCTTGATTGGGCGAAACGGCGTCGGTAAAACGACGCTGCTCAAATCGATTATTGGTTTACTCAAACCCCGCACAGGGACAATTACTTTGGCTGGAGAGCCAATTATTGGTAAATCTCCCGACAGACGCGCACGTTTAGGGATTGGTTACGTTCCCCAAGGACGGGAGGTTATCCCCCGCTTGACGGTAAAGGAAAATCTGTTACTGGGTATAGAGGCACGTCAAGGCGGGAGAATTGGTAATGAGGAAATCCCAGAGGAAATCTTTACGCTGTTTCCCGTCTTAAAATCCATGCTGTCTCGGATGGGGGGTGACTTGAGTGGTGGACAACAACAACAACTAGCGATCGCTCGCGCCTTAATGGGAAAACCCCGCTTACTCGTCCTAGATGAACCCACCGAAGGCATCCAACCCTCGATTATTCTAGAAATCGAAGCCGCTGTCCGTGGCATTGTTGCCTCAACAGGCATTTCTGTTTTATTAGTCGAGCAACACCTACATTTTGTCCGGCAAGCGGATAAGTATTACGCCATGCAAAAAGGTGGCATCGTGGCATCGGGTTCCACGAGCGAACTCAGTAACGAGGTGATTCAACGATTTTTAGCCGTGTAATCGAGATAAAGGGTGTGCGATCGCTCCTCATTATGTTTATCAAGGCTTGTTATTCCTCATATTTTTTATAAAGTCTTGATAAACGTGGAGAAATTAGCTAATTATAAGGTCAAATTAGTAGCTTATTATACAGAAACCTCAGTGGCGTTGATTTAACTTCCAGTTAAATGAATGCAGTAAATCTACGGAGCAAAGCATTAGAAAAACTTGATCGATAGTGATAACACATAGACAAGTTAGAATTTTTTTGATAGGTTAGGTCAGGTAACACTAGACCTAAAAAGCAGCAGAGTTTGAGTGCATCTCTACAAAGCCTAACGTACTGCCTGCTTATTCAAGGAAAAGCATCTAACTCGTCCCAGACTAATTAACCAAGGCTTTTCAACCCTGTAGTTAATTAACAACAAGCTTACCTCTACGCCTATAAATCAAAGGGTATTGCTGGAAATTGAACTGGGGTTCTATCTGCACTATACAGGGTTCGGTTCAATACTATTACCTCCTACCCGGAAAGGACGAATAATCAGATTCGCCTCTACGTTTTAGTGCGATCGCCAACTATCATTTTTATGAATTTCAGCTACAAATATAGTTCTTCCTCCCCGATTAATAGGGTTAGAGGATGGGATTTGTAGCGCCTGTAAAGAGAGATTAAATTATACCATTTGATTTTAAATATGACATAACTCGTGAAAAGTCTAGGTTGTAGGAGAACTGCTCGAACACATAAGAGTTCGCCTATTTCTAGATTAACCGAGTATTTATTACTAAAACTCCGAAAATTGTCAATTTACTCAACCTACTTCATGACTGGAATTAACTTGCCCCCACTAAAGTCAAAACCCCAAGGAACAAGTCTTGCTTACTCTAAAAAGCACCGATTTGCACCTCTGCAATGGTATTACGACTTACCGATCCGAAGTAAGCAGGTCACGCGGCTGTATACCTCCCAGATTATCTCTATCTTCGGACTGGTGGGAGTGGGAGCCTTATTAGTCGTGACATCAGGACGCTCTCAGTTACTCAACCAAGCGAAAGCCGAGCTAGCTGTTACCGAAATTAATTACAACATCAAAGTCAACCAAATGGGGTTTGGCTTCCGGGGCCAATCGGATAACGTCGCGATTGTGGCAGCAGCGATCGCCCAAAGTTCGGGTAAACCCTTGACACCAGAGTTGCAAGAGCAAGTTAAACAGATTCTCCAGAATGAGATAAAGGCTCGTAATATTGAATACGCCACTCTCGTTGGCAAAGATCGGCGAATCATTGTTAACGCCAACGCCAATAGAACTGGCGAGACTTTCGATCCAGACAACTTAGTGAGTGAAGTCTTTAAAAAGCCGGAACAGATTAAAGCAAGTGGCATTGTCAGCAGAGATGATTTGGCTAAAGAGTCGCCACCACTGCCTGAGGGTTTTGAGAAACAAGATGCTCTGATTCGTTACACAGTGACGCCAGTGAAAGAGTCAAAAACGGGTGCTGTTATTGGTGCTTTGGTTTCTGGAGATATTGTTAACAACAAGTTACCGATTGTTGAGGAGACTTTAAAAGCGTTCAGTAGTGGCTACAGTGGCATTTATTTACGCAAACCAACAGGGGAGTTTGTCCTATCCACCTCTTTAGACCAAGATCGAGACGCCAAGTCTACAGCACCAACAATCAATAAACCCCTATACGACACAACGCTGCTCAAGAATGCGATCGCTACTCCAGGACAGGTCGTCACGTTACGGTCTGGTGAACCGGGAGGAACGACTTATACAATGGCGGCAAAAGCCTTACTGAATTCTAAGGGAGAGCCTGTAGGAGTTTTGGTGCGGGGAACTCCAGAGACGGCACTCAATGAACTCCTGAGACGCAACCTATTGCTACAGGTAGCCATTACCATCTTGGCACTGGTAGCAGAAGTACTCTTAGTGAACTTGCTGGGTAAGACCATTGCTCAACCGATCAAAAAGCTACAGCAGACTACAGAGAAATTTGCCAAAGGCGATCGCCAAGTCCGTGCCGAAGCTCTGTACAAAGATGAACTTGGGCAATTGGCAGAAACGTTTAATGAAATGGCAGATAGCATTGTCACTTCCGAACAAACTCTGGAAGAACAGGCTCGCCGCCAGAAAGCAGAAGCCCAGCGATATTTGATGCTTGCAGAATTTACCAGTGGCATTTATAGATCTCTGAACTCGGATGCTATCTTCACTACCTCTGTTGATAAAATTCGGAAGGCATTACAAGTAGACCGCGTGGTCATCTATCGCTTTAATGAAGACTTCCAGAGTGGAACGATCTCGGCAGAATCTGTGGGAGCTGGCTGGATGAAAGCGATGGGGCAAATCATCAATGACCCATTAGGGGAAGGAGAGATTGACAGTTACAAGAAAGGGCACGTCGCAGTTTCCAAGAATATTTATCAAGCAAACTTCACAGCTCGTCATTGTGAGATACTTGAACGCCTGCAAGTCAAAGCCAACATGGTTGCGCCCCTTTTGCAAGACGGCGAACTCGTAGCTTTGTTGTGTGCTCACCAATGCTCTCAACCACGGGAGTGGCAGCACGAGGAAGTTGGTTTATTTCGGCAATTGGCGACTCAGATTGGTTTTGCTCTCAACCAAGCCAGTCTCCTCGAACAGTTAGAACGAGCCAACCAAGACGCGGAATTAGCTCGTCAGAAGGCTGAAGCCATTTCTAAGCAAGTCGAACAAGCACGCCAGTCCGCAGAGTTGAGTTCTCTCGATCAACGTCGGGAAAAAGAAGCACTTCAGCGTCAAGTACTGCAACTACTCACCGATATTGAAGCAACAGCGACAGGCGACCTTTCAGTTCGGGCGGACGTGAGCGAGGACGAACTCGGTACGGTAGCTGACTTTTTCAATATGCTCATCGAGAATTTGCGGCAGCTCGTGATGGAGGTGAAACAAGCATCCGTCCAAGTCAACACCTCTCTTCAAGACGATGAACGGGCTGTCGAACAACTCTCCGAACAAGCTCTCCGGCAGGCTTTGGATATTACTCGCAGCTTGGAGTCCTTTGAACAGATGACTTACTCCATTCAAGCTGTGGCAGAGAATGCCCACCAAGCGGCTGAGGTTGCCCACATTGCCGCCACGGCTGCGGAAACAGGGGGAGCGGCGATTGATACTACAGTAGAAAGTATCTTGAATTTACAAACAACGGTGGTCAAAACGGCTGATAAAGTCAAGATTTTGGGTCAATCCTCCCAACAGATTGCCAAGGTAGTCTCCTTAGTTCAGCAAATCGCCTTACAGACCAATTTACTGGCTGTAAATGCTGGGATTGAAGCCAGCCGTGCAGGTGAGGGGGGAGAGGGATTCCGAGTCATTGCCGCACAAGTCGGCGCACTGGCAACTCAATCAACCAATGCAACCCGAGAAATTGAAGAGGTGATTGAGACGCTTCAGCTGGGTACGCAAGAAGTAATTAAGGCAATGGAAAAGGGTACGGTTCAAGTGGTTGATAGTAGCCGCAGTGTAATCAGTGCTAAGGAAAGCTTGGAGCAAATTTTTGAGGTTTCACATCAGATTGATAAGTTAGTGAGATCGATTTCCAACACGACTGTCTCTCAAGCACAAACCTCTCAAGCCGTGACCGATTTGATGCAACAGATTGCGAAAACCTCTCAACATACTTCCGACTCATCTCGTAAAGTCTCCGGTTCTCTACGAAAAACTGTAGACGTAGCGGAGCAATTGCAGATGTCTGTTGGTCGATTCAAGATTGGTACTGAGGCACAAAGCTCATAGTCTTTTCACAGAGGCTAGGAAAACAGACAAAAAATTAGCTTTCTGAATCTAGTGCAGCGCGGCAAAAACGACCCACGGGTTCAGCTCTTTCCCTGATAGCGGTCGATTCGCTGCTTCTGGACAAATCAAAGCTTTTTGGATATGTTAGGGTGGGCAATATAGGGCACAGTGGGCAGCATCATTTAAGTGCATCTCTACAAATCTTAAGGTACTCGCAAGTCCATTTTGCAGAACTTTCCAGTCTATAAATTGGCGGCTTAGTTACCGTTTCTACAAGTAACATCATTAACGGCTAAACGGTAAAGACAGGGATAGGAATATTGGGAAATGAGCTGGAAATTAGTTTCCAACATCTGAATATTTCTCAGCACTATCCTAGAGTACCCTGGTCACCGATAAATCTTAGTCTGGCAATGCTGTAGCAATTGCTGAAATTTCACTTTATCAAAAAGGCTATTTGATAAAGAGCCAATTCAGCAAGCTTTTCAGTCATCAAACGATGCTCGTTCCAAGAGGTAAGACAGTCAGCTCTTTAAGGGCACTTCTTCTAATAACTATGCCACAGACTTGCTATACAGTAATTTTCGTGAGGATAAGTAAATCATGAGTAAAATTTTGCTGGTCGAAGACAATCCCTCTCAGATGGAGTTGATGATTAATTACCTACGTGATAGTGGTCACACCATCATTCGTCTTAACAATGCTAAAGAAGCTTTGGAAAAGGCGATCGAACATAAGCCAGATGTGATTGTTACAGATGTAGTAATGCCAGGAATGAGTGGCTTTGAGTTATGTCGCCGCATCAAGCAGCATCCAGCTACCGCCAATGTTCCAATTGTGATCTGTTCGTCTAAAGATCAAGAAATTGACCGTCTTTGGGGTATGAGGCAAGGCGCTCAGGCTTATTTAACTAAGCCCTTTTCTCGTGAACAGCTGATTCGCGCCGTTAATCTGGCTGTGGTTTGAGAAATAGCGAACAGAAAATAGGGATTGGTTGACAAAGCCTCTCTCCTTGTAGGAGAGAGGTTTGGAGAGAGGTCAAAACTGTTCCGTACAGGAGTGAGAACTGCTATAGTCACAAACTTCTGCCTTCCTGCACTAATCATCCTCTAGTTTCAAAAGTTGTCCGTTGAGCGTTTTGATGCGTTTTTGAACGACTTCATCTGAGAGAATACCTCTACGGAGAGCGTCATTGAGCGCCCCTTTTTCTGCTAACAGTAATTGCCGACGGATTGTGTCTAACTGTGTGTATTGATTCAGTCCGTTCAAGGTATCGCTGCTACTTCCAGGAGAACGCTCTGGACGCTTGTTATAGATATCCCGCAACGTTCTCTCAGAAGCAGCTACCCGTACCTGATAAGCCGCGCGCATTTCTTCGTAGATTGCTTTGGGCAAAACTCCCGATTTCAATAGACTATCTAATTCATCCTGAGCTGCTTTAGCAGTCATGAGTTGGGCTTGCAATTCCTCAATCTGCTGCTGAGATTCGCTACGGTGAGATAGTTTTAAGCGTTGTACAAACCAAGGCAGACTCAGGCCCTGTACTACTAGGGATAGAAGAACAATGCCAAAGACGATCGCAATTAGCTTCTCTCGTCCTGGCAAATTTATTGGTAGGCTCAAAGCTAGAGCTGTTGAGAGGGAGCCTTTGATATTACCTAAAAACAGAACGTGCCGCCAACGCATAGGGATTGGTCGGTCAAAAAAACGAACTAAGGCTAAGAGCGGATAAACTGTGAGTGCTCTTCCGACTTGATAGGCAACCAGTGCCAGGAGAACGGCGGGTAACGTCTGCCAGAGGGTGATCAAATTAATCTCTAACCCAATGAGTAGAAAAATGAAGGTATTGACCCCAAAGGCAGCGTATTCCCAAAAGCTGAATAAGGTGACTTGAGTCGAGGCTGAGGTAATCTGGGAATGCTCAAAGTTACCAACAATTAGTCCTGCGACAACAACAGCAACTACACCAGATACGTGTAAAAACTGACCCGCTTGAAAAGCTCCTAAAGCGATCGCAACAGTTAGTAAAATTGAACCCAGAGGATCATCCGTTTGGGTCAACAAACCGATACTGAGGTAGCCTAAAGCCGCGCCTACTACCGCTCCGCCGATAATGACCAGTAAAAATTCCTGGACTACATATACAGGTGACAAAGAACCCGTGGAATACACCGTCAAAATCAGGCTAAATAAAACCAGAGCGACATCATCGTTAAGCAGGCTTTCGCCCTCAACCAGAGTGACCAGTTTGTGAGGTACAGATACTTGCTTAAAAACTGCAATCACCAAAGCTGTATCCGTAATTGATAAAATCACGCCGACTAATGAAGCAGGTATCCAATCCAGACCCAGTTCTAGTCTGAGTAAGACTGAGGTGATGCCAGCACAAAGCAAAACCCCAGGACCTGCTAGTAATGCGATCGGTTTAATCGTACTCCGCAGGCGACTAATGTCTGTGTTGAGTGCCGCTTCAAACAGCAGAATTGGTAAGAAGAGATAGAAAATTAAAGAGGAGTCCAGGCGGATGCGATTGGGTAAAAGCTCAGTAATTACCAAACCTGCCAACACCAAGCCCGCAATGTAAGGAATGCGAAATCGTCGCGATAGTAGGGCAACCCCTGTGGCGACTAACAACAAAATGATGAGAATCGTTACTACTTCGGCAACATTGCCTTGACTTTTGCTACCTGCGTCCACAGGGACTGCCAGAAGAACTTGTTCGCCTAGCCACTGCATAGTGCTGATCAACTTAAAGGTGGTGAATTTGATAAATTACTGTAACAACTATTAATTCAATGTGAGCCAATCTTGTCTAAATTGGCAGAATTATTGCGGGAGTATGTCACCGCGTGCAAGTGAACGAACAGCCCTCACCCTAAATCCCTCTCCCACTCCTAAGAGGGACTTGAAAATCTTGCTCCCCTTCTCCCACGGGGAGAAGGGGCTGGGGGATGTAGGCGTAGCCTTCTCGCAGAGTGGGCTAACAAAGATGACATACTCCCAATTATTACTCGGTTAAACCTGTATTTTTCATATAGCTCAACAGCCAATTTGCTGCCGTAGCTCTACGAGTCTGCCGAGGACCAAATTCGCCTATTTTGTAACCCTTGAAACCTAATTGCTCTTTCAATAGCTGCTTATTTTCTTGTGGGATAGACCGAGTAAGTTTCACCGTTGCAGGACGGCTTTCAATAAAATTTGGTGGCTCTGAATATTCATCTCGCCATTCAGGAGATACATCGGTAAGGTTCCACTTACTCTCGGCTGATTCATAGCGATAACCCAGACAGTCCCAAACTAGTTTATTCACTGTATCATCATCAATTTCTTCATTCAATATTGCCCAAATGGTTTTTGTATTCAGTGGCGGTAGCTCAGACATAAGTAATTTTCAGTTGTTATAAAAGCTTAGTAGCAATATGGATAGGACTTACGCAAATTTGCCTGTAAACCACCATTTGTAGGGGCGCACGGCTGTGCGCCCCTACGGAGTTTGTGCGTAAGTCCTGATAGATATTGCCTAATCAGCGCAGTCTCAACTTTTAACCATACAATTTTCTGTACCCACCTAGGAAGAGAAGCCAGACTACAACAACCAACCAGTGAATCGCTACTGGCGTCCAAAGGGAACCGCTTTGTAGGTAGGCAAGGCTACAGACAATGCCCAGCAGTGCTGCCAGCACGAGAAAAATAGAATTGAAAAACGTTTGAAGTCCCCTAGGAAAGAAGCTCACCGCATTGAGTGGATGATATAGGATAAAAATTACCAAGCCGATACATCCCCAAAGCCACAGCACTGATGGCGATACATTTTCTGTGGTTCGAGGAAGCAGTAAAACCCGAAAAAACAGTTCTTCTATTACGGCGGGCATGAATAAAGAGGTGGTAATAATACCGAGGATTGTCTGCCAAGACGCCTGCAAAACTTCAATTTGTAGAAATCCCCACTGGAACCCAATCGGCAAAGCAATGATTGTAAAAATCAGTAACAGTACCGCTGCATATAGCCATGCTTCAGGAGTGGGAAGGGTTGAAACGGCTGCCGATGAGCGATGAGCGATCGCTTTTAGGGGATAGTCTGCGATCGCCGTTATTGATGATAAGTTGACAAGGTACTTTAAAAGCATTCAAGCGTTGATTAATCAAAGGCGAAACATTAAGGGATGAGAATTCTCAAGCAGCCGCTACCCTGGCAGGTAGGATTGATTTTAGTCGCTGGGGTGTTTGCGGTTTCAACGGCGGCTATTTTCATTCGGTTAGCTCTTGCCTCGGCTGGAGTAAGTGGGGTAGGATTTAGCCTCTTCGTCGCCGCCTCTCGTCTCACCATTGCTTCCCTACTACTACTACCCGCTTGGCGAAACCTACAACAAACTCAGCTAAATCCGGGCGCTTTTCAGTATGCTGCTGCCGCTGGAGTCTGTCTCGCCATACACTTTGCCACCTGGATTACCTCGCTTTCCTTTACCTCAATTGCTGCCTCTACTACCCTAGTCACCACTAATCCAGTCTGGGTTGCCTTGCTTTCCTGGCTTTGGTTTAAGGAAAAACCGACACGGTTAACAGTGCTTGGGATTGGAATAGCATTTGCTGGAGGCGTCCTGATTGGTTTTGGGGATACGGGAGCAGTCACCGCCGGGAGTAACCCACCCTTAGGTAATTTTCTATCACTCGTAGGAGCCTGGATGGTAAGTTTGTACCTGCTATTGGGGCGTGAAGCTCAACGGCGGGGCTTAGGCATTGGCAGTTATGTTGCAGTTGCCTACAGTACGGGAGCATTAATACTTTTGCCTTTACCTTTAATAGTTGGTTCAACCTACATTGGTTATCCAGCTGCGGTTTACCTCTACATTCTTTTGATGGCTGTTGCGTCACAAGTGATAGGACATACTACCATCAATTGGGCGGTGCGCTGGATTGCCCCAACTCTGGTCACCCTTGCGATTTTGTTTGAACCGATTGGCTCTAGTTTACTAGGCTATTTAATTTTTAAGGAAGTGCCGGGACGACTGGTGCTAGTGGGTGCGGTAGTCTTGCTGGCTGGGGTTGCTCTGGCTGTTTATGGAACGAGAGAAAAGCCCCCTAAGTAGCTGAAAAGGCTTTTCTAGACTAATCCTGTGCCTATGGTGTTCCAGTCGAGGGGCTTGCAGAATCTGACTCAACGGGTGAGGTAAATCTCTTTGAAATCCAGCTTGTCACAATATGAGATAGCAATCCCATCGGTCCAGCAAATAAACACAAAGCCAGAGAGTGAACCGTCCAGACACCAGTTCGCTGCCCTTCCCAGTAAATCCAACGCCCAACAAACAAGTCCATCACCAAAAAGTGTATCCATCCAGTCGCAGCGGCTTTTTCATCCGCAAAGAATCGGGCAATATCGGCTAACTGAGGATTAGACAAAGCAGCGGCAGATTCCGGTGTAATGCTGCTAATGAACAAATAGATATACAAACCTGCCAAAGCAACAAAGGGAAGATAGGATTCCATCACCTTCCGGGTAACACCCCAATTTGGCAGCAAAATCATCAGTGCCCAGAAGGGTAAAACAAACAGATTGGCGATATTGAACAGTTGAGAAATCATCATTATTTTTATGGAAATTATAGACCGCTGCTACAAGAAACACAAACGCCTGAAGAAGCAAAACCGAGATTAAGAAAAGGGAGCTAGGGAAAGGCATTGGTGGGGCATTTAAAGCTGACCCCGCAATGCCTCTAATTCTTCCCGTAATGATAAAGGTGCATATCCCAACTCAAAAGCCTTTGAACTATCCAAAGAAACATCCGGTGGTCTTGGTGCAGCCATTTTCACGTCTTGTTGTCGGCAAGCTTTAAGACTATTTGCAGGAAGCTGAAGCACCTCTACCAATAAGCGACCAAAATCATAGCGCGACACTCGTTCTTTTCCACCCAAGTGAATTCGTCCGTTAACTTTTTCTAAGGCTAACAATAGCCCTTGAGACGCTGTTTTAGCACTGGTAGGGGTTCGGAATTCATCGATAAATAAACTAAGCTCTTTTCCCTCTCTCAGGGTTTGGATAAATGGCTGCATAAAGCTTGTCGCTGGTGGTGTCGCCATACCAAACATTAAAGGCATACGGCATACGGCAGTCATGGGATAACGCTCTAACATTCCTGCTTCCGCCATAACTTTTTGTTCGCCATAATAACTGACAGGACATACGGGGTCTGTTTCTTGATAAGGAGCATTTAAACCATCGAAAACCAAGTCAGTTGACGTAAAAACACAAGGAATAGAATAATCTGCACAAAGCCCTGCAATATTGCAGGATGCTGCCACATTGATTAAACGAGATTCATGAGGCTGGTTCTGACAAATATTAGGGCTAGATTGAGCAGCTGTATGGATAACCGCTGTAGGTTTAATGTCACGAAAGATACGCTTAACTTCCTCAAAATTTGTTAAATCAACTTTCAATAGATTAATACCAGGAATCTCTACAAAATGTGAGAAATAAGTTCCATAGACATCCCATTCTTGTTTAGCTATCTGGCAAAGATTCCATCCTAAAAAACCGCTACCACCTGTAACTAATAGTTTTTTCATTTGCGTTGGTTGCTTTTGCAATGCTTTTGTTGGGAACTTAAAGATTCCTATTAAATTGATTTATATAAACTAGCGATCGCTCTTATTCGATTTAAAATTAATTCAATGCTCTACGGTAGTCTAAAAAAGCGATCGCTTACTTTCTCTATCTGCTGCATTCACCTATAGTGAATAGTTTTTTATCTACCCACACGAGCAATACCAGCGATTAGACTTAGCACGATAGTAAGGGCAAGGAAAATCAAAAGTACTATCAAAAGCCAGTACTGAAGAGCATAAAGCTTTCTCAATTCGCCTAGGGCACCCATGAGATTCTCAACATCATGCCCTTGCGTATCTACAATCATCTTGAAAGAAGAGGCGGCTTTCTGAGTCCAGAAGCCAAGGATGATATAAAAAACTCCATTGAAGATATTACCAAGACCGCCTTGCCGCAATGCCAATATCCCACGCAGGAGAGTTAGAGCACTGCCTACGATCAGGAATAAGCCGACAAAACGCATTTTCTCAGCTAAGTTCTTAATGAGTTCATTTTGAGAGTTGCTAAATTCGTACTGTTCAAAATTCATTTGATGTATCTCCTATTAGAGAGAAATAACCCGATTTTACGCTATCTATGGCTCGTAGATGGGTGAGGAGGAATACAGCGATCGCAATTATTAGCATTACTTTTCTAGATTTGAACTGCCGAGGATGCAAAGAAGCAAACGAGACGTAGCTGATTGCCCTCCCTTAGTAAAACTTCGCAAAAAATCATTGACAAATCCTTTTTCTTAGGTAGCAATTGAGGATAATTGGGAAATTGATCGCCAACAGCAATACTTTATTGGTTGTTTCGTTAAAATCTTCTAGGTATATATAAGGCTATGAAGTCCGTTGAGCCTGTTCGATCTGGAACCCGATGACAACCCCGCCCGATCCCCTTCAGTCCAATCCGCTTGCAGAGAATCAAAACGGTTCTGCATCCGATAACATCGTTAAGGCTAAACCTCCATCAGAAGCAACGGTAAGCCAAGAAAAGGCTCACCTATCTGCCCTACCGCTATCCAGACGCACTAGCACTCCCACTATTGCTCACCCATTGCTTCCCCCAATTACCCTCACAGCAATTGTCATTTTGATTGTGGGGTTAACCATTGATAACTTCTGGATTGGGCTATCAGGGGCAATAGTTTCCTTGTTGGTGTCAGTGCCCGTAGTATTGCCACCCATACAGAGAGCGCTCTCGCAGGCACTTCCTCCAGAAGATCGATCGCTATTTATAGCCATTTTCGGAATTCTAGCTGCCCTCTTCGGTCTAGCTTCGCTAACGGGTATTACTCGGCGTTTCGATACATTCCTAAACCGCATCGAATCTGAGGCAATCGGCTCACTGGCAGAATGGACGGGAGCCTTGGGGCAAATTCTCATTGCCGTCCTTGCGGTTTACATTGCTTGGCGACAGTATGTTATTTCTAAAGACCTCACAATCCAACAAAATACAATTACTCAGCAGCAAACCATTGATGCTTACTTTCAAGGCGTTTCTGACCTAGCGTTGGATGACGAAGGATTGCTCGAAGATTGGCCCCAAGAACGGGCATTTTCTGAAGGGCGTACTGCCGCCATTCTTGGCAGTGTAGACGCCCAAGGGAAAGCAAAAGTCCTGCGATTTCTGTCCCAGTCTCGACTCCTGACGCCCCTAAAACGCGATCGCCATTTGGGACGCCCCATGCTTGATGGGAATGGGGGTTATCAAGAAGACCGCATCTATGGCGTGCGGGTGATCGAGCTAAACGTCATGTTGGCAGCGGCAGACCTTTCAGGTACCGATTTACGCTGGACGGAACTAAGTGATGCCAATATGGTCAGAGCCAATCTCAGTCACTGTGACTTGGTAAAAGCAAACCTGGCTCGAACTATCTTATATGAAGCTAACCTGGCTGGGGCTGACATGAAGGGAGTCCGTCTATTTTATGGCCCAGTAGAAACGGCTAGCCCCCGCAGCCGCGCTCACCTCCCCGACTACCGCACAGGTGCCTATACGGGTGCTGTGATAGAAAACGTCGATTTCAGCGATGTCCTGCGGCTTGATGAACAACAGCGTCAATACTGCTGTGCTTGGTGCGGCGAGAAATCCCGGAAAACTATTCCCGGTGGTTGCGAAGGTATTCCCAATAAACTGGGGCGATGAAACTGTAGATGAATGTATATAAATGGAAAGTTAGGCTCAAAACCCCTAAATGGTCTGAGGGTCTGATTTTTGTAATTGCCATGTGGCTACTAAGCCGCATCACTGTTGTCATTGCAATACAGCTTATTGCTCCTTTAAGTCACCTCACACCTGTAACTCATGACGGCTCGCTGCCACTAGATTTTACTCCTGGTTTTGTTCCTAAAAGCAGTTGGGAACTCTTCTCACATTGGGACGGCGCTTGGTATCGAAAGATTGCAACTGTAGGTTACGACTATGCCGATGATGGTAAATACCATCCGATTGCCTTTTTTCCCTTCTTTCCCTTAGTCAGTCGTGGGGTTATGGCTCTCGGCTTACCGTTTGAAGTCGCAGCCACACTGGTAAACAATCTTGCATTGTTGGGAGCGCTATTGTTGTTGTACCGTTGGGCAAAAGAGCGCTACGGACTCAGGCAGGCAAGATGGGCAACGGCGGTGCTAGCCTGGTGCCCGTTGTCGTTATATGGAACGGTAGTCTACTCAGAAGGATTGTTTCTTTTGCTCACCACAGCAGCTTTACGAGCATTTGACAACTCTGAGTATGTAAAAGCGGCTGTGTGGGGGGCAATGGCAACGGCGACTCGGTCAACAGGGGTAGCACTTGTACCTACCTTTCTCATCGCATCTTTGAAAGAGCGAAGACCGCCTATTGCCTACGTCTCTGGTCTTGTCGCTATTAGTGGGCTACTTTTATTTAGCTTGTATTGCGGGATTCGTTTTGGAGATCCACTGGCATTTGTTCATGTACAACGGGGATGGAAAGAGCTACAGCCCAATTGGTCGGTTATCTTTGCCAGTGCCTTAACCTTGGATAAAGAGAATTTGATGAGAATTGTCATGTTCTTTGGTGGAGGTTATTTGTTATGGCATTTACGCGCTAAACTCCCTTTAATTGCGATCGCCTATGGCTTTTGCTCGTTAGGGCTGATCCAAGCCACTGGTGCTCTGAGTTCGGTCAGCCGCTACGCTTACGGGATCGTGTCGCTCTCATTAGGACTCGGCGTGTTGTTTGCCGCCCATCCGCGTTGGGGCTACGCAGTTATAAGCTTTTTCGCTGTCGTGCTTGTATATGTTGCCATTAAGTTTGCCTGGTGGCACTGGGTGGCGTAGCGTTTATATATGTTCACCTACTTAAATAACTCATTCTTGTTACTAAATTCTGAGGATGGTTGACTGTGCGCCCGAAGTATTCCTTTATCATCCCGGTATACAACGAGGAAGAAACGCTTCCTGAAATGTTTCATCGGGTTCGTGCAGTAATGGACCGCATGGACGGTGCAGTAGAATTAATCTTGGTCAATGATGGTAGCCGCGATCGCTCTCTTTCGCTGCTACGAGACCTTCATGACAAAGACCCACGGGTTTGTTACCTCAGCCTCGCTCGTAACTTTGGTCATCAAATTGCCGTCACCGCTGGTCTAAATTATGTGCGCGGTGATGCAATAGTTGTTCTCGATGCCGATTTACAAGACCCGCCAGAGTTAATCCCCGAACTCGTGGAAAAGTGGAAACAAGGCTATCAAGTTGTCTATGGTCAACGTACCCAACGACGCAAAGAAAGCTGGTTCAAACGCCTCCCTGCCTATGTGTTTTACCGCCTCATGAAGCGTTTGGCAGATGTGGACATTCCCCTGGATACAGGAGACTTTTGTTTGATGGATCGGCGAGTGGTGGATGTTCTCAATAGTATGCCAGAACGCAATCGCTACATCCGAGGACTGCGTTCTTGGGTCGGTTTACAACAGACTTCTATCCACTTCGAGCGTGACCCCCGCTTTGCTGGTGAAGTAAAGTACACTTTTCGCAAGTCTCTATCCCTAGCGGCGAATGGTCTAGTTACCTTCTCCAGAGTGCCGCTACGACTTTCCACCTACGTTGGCTTGCTAGCTGCTGCCCTTGCCGTTGTCATGGCAATGCTAGTGCTTTACTGGCGCATCCATTCCCCAAATTCCCCCTTAACTGGCTTTGCCACAATTATGATTGCCATCTTCTTTCTCGGTGCTGTGCAGCTAGTCAGTATCGGGATTCTGGGTGAGTATGTAGGACGTATCTATGAAGAAGTAAAGGGTAGACCTCTGTACGTGTTATCGGAAGTGGCAGGCTTTGCCGATGAGCGTACTGTAAAAAAGTGCTGAGTGTACTAACTATGACGATATAGGTAGTTTTATGGAAATAACTAGAGTATAGAAAGGGTTCATTGACTAAGTTGCTGCACCAAAGCTGCTGTTCGGGCTGTGGCTGCTTTCAATTCAGCCTCGACAAGACTATCAGGACTTACGCAGATTTACCTTTGAACCACCATTTGTAGGGGCGCACAGCTGTGCGCCCCTACCATGTGTCTCTACTTGTTGTTCTGGAGAGATTGTTTGCCCTCGATCGCGTGCTGTTCGCCACAGATTCATCAAGTCAGATAAACGCTGTTGCTGTTCGGCACTAAAAAACCAGACTTTAATGAAGGTTAGAAGCTTGAAGAACATTGCAATGTTCACAAACAGGTAACTAGTTGTTTATTCACCGAGAGTGCAGCTTTCTTCAAATGCGATGGGGCTAGGTTCCTGATCTGCATATGCTTGCCTTCTGCTCCCCCGAAATCGGACACGCATCACCTTGTTCTTGATTGGACCTAGTTCTAACTCTAAGACATCCTCAACAATTCCGTTCATCTTCAGGCTATACACTGCTTTCAACCATGCTTTTGGCAAAAATAACCTTGGTTGTGCTTGCAGCTCTACCCACAATTCAGGAAAAATCCCTTTCTCGACTTGAGTAGTAGGAAACGACCTTTCGATGCCTTGGGGAAGTGGTTCTCCCAAGAGTATCCGACGGGCACGCAATTCAGCGATTTTGTCTACACTGTAGTTGTTGTTATTATAGTTCACGGAAATTGCAAAGCCGTTATTTTGTGATCGCTGAGTTGGCTTAAGCGTAATGTTAAATCTAGTTTTTCCCGCGCTTGATTTAGGTAGCGCAGATAGCACTTGCATAATACCAGCATCACACTGATCTGCGTAGGCAATCTGCTTTATATTGTGATACTCTCCTGGATGAAGGGACTTTAACTCGGCGACTTGCTCCATATCCGCCGTTGGTGAAAGTTGAAGAACAATACTTAGATCTTGTTTAGTTTCCCTTAACTCTATTAGGTAAAATTTATTATTCAGCATGACCCAATTTTCAGGGTCTTTCACTAGTCTAGTGCTGCGAGTCGTGCTGGTTTTTGAAACAGGAGTTTTTCGGGATGTTGTCTCCTTTTTTGCTGTAGCTGGCTTTGCTGGCTCTACTGATCTTGTTTTCCCGTATTCAGGGGCTACAGTCGAAGATTTGGATTTTGTTTTTGTCTGTGCTGTCTTCTTACTCTGCACTTTAGCAGCAGGAGGAGCAGGTAGATTACTTTTAGCCCTTGCACGATGCCCACCTTTACTTAGGTTAATTGAAGAGTTTTGCTTCAGCAATTTATATGCTTTATCAAACAGTAATTCATAAAGAAGTAATAGATCAAAATCATCCAGAGCAGGTTTTTGGGCGCAGCGACCATTATTTCGATCTGCAACTTTTTTGTTTAGCTTAGACCATTCATTATTTATTTTACTAACCTTTTGGCTGAGTAAAAATATCAGGTAATTATTTCCTAAACTGATATCAAATTTCCCCTTTTCATTTTTTACAAAAGAGTGAACCTGAGCAGCAATACGCGCTAACTCCTTAGGAAAAATATCTTCCTCGTTATACTCTTTAGATTTATTAGGGCTAATAGAAAGATACTGATTTCTATAATCTTGAGCTTTTTCAATAGCTTGAATTATATCTGATAGGGCTTCTCTATTATCAAGTCCTAGGGAACTTAACGTACCACTTTCCTCTAAAAGATTTAAAAATTTGTTATCTCGAAAAAATCTTGGTGTTTTTGATTTATGTATATCCCAAACCACTTCATCGCCAGTCACCAAAACTAAACTAACGACCGATTTAGATTTGTTTTTTCGTTTGAGGATTGGTAGTAAAAGTAATTCAAGCTCAAGTTTGGCTTTTTGAAGTTTCTGGCATACTCTAGCTCTATTTAAAATACCCGAATTTTGAAGAATAACTATTAAGTCTATATCGCTTCTGTCTCGACGGAATTGATTGCCATTTTCATTAAGGAGACTACCAAAAAGATAAAAGTTACTAATTTCTTTAGTAGTTTGCTTTTTAGCCCAATTCTTTAAAATATCAATAAGTTGCTTAACTAATTCTCCTGCCATTTCTGTGCGTAATCATTCTTAATACTAAAAAAACAAGACATAGTTATTTAAGGTCAAACAATGAATAAAACATTAATACTAGGTAAACAATCCCAAAAATGACTGAAACATACTGTTCAATGCTTGTAGGTCTTAGATAAGTCCTTCCGGTTAAATCTTGTTCCCTTAAAAAACTCTCTTTGTTGTAACAATAAAATGGCAAAAACTCTTCCATTTCTAAAATAACCTGGATTTTACGCTCAACTAATCTTCTATATGCCCGAATATTAAAATTCCATAAGATACATAAGATGGAACCCAAAAAACCTACTACTAGCCCAACCATAGGGAACTTAAGCGTTTGCGCCTGGTTGCTAGCTATAGAAAAGATAGCTAGCAATCCAGATAGAAGGGAAATAAAAAAGCTATTTACTTGATTTCTTCTTGCGCTAATCCGGTCATGCATCTCTACATACATTTTGTACTGGTCTAAGAGAAGGTTTTGTGATCGGTTTCATAGTTCTTATTTAGGATTTGGTTTGAGCTTGGATTAAATGGCATAGCACTCCAAAATTTATCCTTTAAATAGAGGTTTTGGTTATTTTAATTAAACTACATCTACTTTTAGACCCGTAGTTTTTCCTTATCTGAGCCAAGATGAGATTTTACCTAAAACGATCAGCCAAAGCGATAGGGCATTTACCCAGATATCGGCTAGCAGTTTAGCTTGGACTTGGCTCATAACAACCCTATTCAGCTACCGCTCAATCACATCTTAACGTAGGAGCGATCCTGGAAAGCAGACGCTACGCGCTCGCACTGATAGATGTAGAAAATGAACAGTAAAAGCGATCGCTTCTTGCAACCTTTTTACCTAAGTTCGATGTAAGGCGATCGCAAACACACAGGTATCGGAGTAGAACAAGCGACGAAGCTGTAGACTCAACACAGGTTATTGTAAAAGTATTAACAAAAAACAAAGATTGTTCTTTCATGAACACCTGGTTTGACACCGCACGTTTAGGTATGTTCGTCCATTGGGGACACAGTTCTCAGCGTGGCTGCGAATTGTCCTGGCCTTTGGTAGGTGGTGTATTCAGCCTGCCTTTCTGTGGCGACATTCCTGTTGATGAATATCACAGCACGGCGAAAACTTTCAACCCCCAAAACTATGACACCAACGAGTGGGCACGTCTAGCTAAAAGCTTGGGTATGCAATACGCTATTCTGACGACCAAGCATCACGATGGCTTTGCGATGTTCCACTCCCAGCAGTCAAATTTCTCCATCCAGCATTCGCCCTACAACAAAGATATTGTCCGGGAATTCATTGATGCAATGCGCTCAGTTGGCATTCGCATTGGCTTGTATTTCTCATTAATTGACTGGCATCATCCTGATTACCCTGCCTTTACACAAGCTGATAAGCCTTATGTTTTTGGTCAGTATCGTCAGCCTAGTCCCGAACAGTGGGAGCAGTTCATCCCGTTTATGTTTGGGCAAGTGCGGGAGCTACTGACAAACTACGGCAAAATTGACATTCTCTGGTTTGACGGTGCTTGGGAGCGCACGCCGGAACAATGGCAAGCATCAGCGCTTAACGATATGATCCGTTCCTTGCAACCGGAGATTCTGATCAACGATCGCTTACCCGGATTCGGTGACTTCGACACCCCAGAACAATTCATTCCACCCCAACCATCTAAGCGAGCTTGGGAAACTTGCATGACTATCAATGAAAGCTGGGGCTACAACCTAGCTGATAGCCATTTCAAGTCAGCACGTCAGTTAATCCATACGCTGTGTGAAGTAGCCGGCAAAGGGGGCAATCTGTTGTTGAACGTTAGCCCGATGGGTGACGGTCAAATTCAGCCGGAGTTACTTGAGCGCCTAGCTGTGGTGGAAGCATGGATGTCCCACAATCAAGAAAGTATTATTGGCACTCAACCAGGACTAGAACCGTGGCAATTCTACGGCTCTTCCACGCGGAGGCGCGATTGCGCCAAGCGCAGCGCCAAGGGCGATCGCATTTATTTGCACTTACTGATGAAGCCCTACGACACCATCTCAGTGCGGGGCGTGCCGATTAAACTCGTTAAATCTGTGCGCGTTCTAGCTGACGAGACGGAACTTCACTATACAACCCGCTGTGCGATCACGGACTCCATCATGAATCCTAACCCCCTAGGCGAGTTAACAATCCAAGTCCCAGAAGCGGTTATTGACCCCTATGCCACGGTTATTGCCATTGATTTCGCTTCAGCTAATGGCTCAATGTAAGGAAGCCCTTCTGGTTTTCCTAGTAAGCATCAAATCTCGATAAAAAAAACGATTCAGGCTCTTGCAGTTAACCAGGATTGACCTGAAATCCTCACAAGACAACCTGAACCGTTTAATCAAGCAAGATAGAGCTAATTGCTATTGACGTTGCTATACCCCTACTGGTTGAGCAGATGCCGGAATCATCGCTGGATTGATCGCAATTCCCAACCCTTGTGCAATCTGCATCCCATACTTCACATCAGCACGGAAGAAATGGCAGAGTTGACGCATCTGAATATCCTGCCGCGCTCCACTCAAACTGCCCACAATGTTCTGGACAAGCCGCTCTTGTTCATCCGGTGTCATCAGACGATAGAGATCTCCGGCTTGGGTGTAATCATCATTACCCTGACGGTGATTGTAGCGATCGCCTTTCACATTACCTAAGTTCAACGCTGGTTCTGCAAAGGCACAATTTTGCTTCGGCGTATTGTCATAGCTATTGGGTTCGTAGTTCGGTGCATTGCCCCCGTTGTTGCCCAACGCCATCGCGCCATCCCGTTGATAGTGCATCACCGGACACTTCGGTTGGTTAACCGACAATTGCTGATAGTTTGCACCGAGACGGTAGCGTTGAGCATCGGGATAAGACATGATGCGGGCTTGCAGCACCTTATCTGGCGAGAAGCTGATACCAGGAACGACGTTGGAGGGAGAAAACGCCGCTTGTTCAACTTCAGCAAAATAGTTTTGCGGATTGCGGTTGAGTTTGAAAATCCCAACGTCAATCAAATGAACACCCTGTCATCTGCATAGCATTAACAGGATGTTGCTCACTCTTCCCGCTTCAAGATTAATCACTTTTTGGAATCAGCTTCCAAATCTGATTAAGATGCAACAGCAAGCGTGGGAACTCTCAAAGGTTGCGAAATCTGTCGCCCGACCGCTGCGGCGACTGGCTGTAAACTATGAACTAAATCCACCATATCTTCTAAAGAAAGTGCCTGACGCGCATCGGAAACTGATTTTTCCGGTTCCGGATGACACTCAATAATCAATCCATCAGCACCACAAGCAACAGCAGCT
>DATNQT010000254.1:0-12211 GCA_036703885.1 Candidatus Sericytochromatia bacterium | reverse complement strand
TAACCTCCTTTCTAAGGAAATACTCATTGGTTTAGTCATCTTAGGTGTCCTGGCGATTGTGATGCCTAGACAATTCTCTAGAGAACAAGTTTTTGCGATTATCTCCTTCGGTATCCTGTTTAGTCTGGTGATACCCCCTCTCCTTAAATAACCCGAATGGCAAGCTAAGGTGGCATCGAAGATTTGGATGGTGCGCTTCTTTAAGTGTTGCTGAATACACCTTTCTCCTTAATTTGAGTTCGCACCTGTCGCTTTTTGCAGCATTTGCTTTTGCGGCATTTGCTCAAGAAAACTAGTTTGGGAGAAAGTTTGCCAATCTCTTTACAGAAAAGCGATGTTGAAAGCCCACGTATGAAAAAGCGTGGGATGAAAACGAGCGTTAGCAAAGCGGTAGCGACGTAGGAGCGTCAGCGTTAAGCTAGAGGACGCCGTTCTCTTAAAAAGAGATGTGCGCTTTTTAAACTATCATGGAAGTATGCTGAACTTGACTTATACCTACGCCCTAAAGCTAACGCAACAACAATCCCAGACTTATGAGGCATGGCTAGAAACCTCGCGCCGAGTCTGGAATTTTGCATTGGCTCAAAGGAAGGATTGGTATAATTCTAGGTCGTGCAGAATGGATGCTTGCAGTCTAAAGGGTGAGTACATTATCCCAGCTGATGCGCCCAGACCAACATTTGCATCGCAATGCAAAGCCTTGACCCAGGCTCGAAAAACGAATCTCTACCTTAATGCCGCGCACTCTCAGATGTTGCAGCAGGTGTTAAGGAGACTGGAGAAAGCGTTGATCGGAATGTGGGAATCAGGGAGAGGATTTCCTCGGTTCAAAAAGCAGGGGAGAATGCGTTCTTTGCTATTCCCTCAATTGGGGGTTAATCCCCTTAAGGACAATCGAGTCAAGCTTCCTGGCATTGGTTGGGTTAAGATGCGTCTGTCACGCCCTATCCCCGATGGTTTTTTTGCCAAACAAGCTCAAGTGGTGAAAAAGGCATCGGGATGGTATGTCATGCTCACGCTACAAGCGGATGTTGATATCCCCAGTGTCGCGCCACACGGTCAACCCGTTGGTATCGACTTAGGATTTAAAAGTTTTTTGGCTACGTCAACGGGCGTTCAGGTTGCCAGACCCCGATTTTTTGTAGACCTCCAACGGAAGCTGAAATTGCTCCAACAACGAGTAAGCCGCAAAAAACTAGGGTCAAATAACTGGCGAAAAGCTCAAAGAAAAGTAGCTCGACTGCACGAACATATTCACGACACGCGCTCATATTTCCATTTCAAGTTAGCTCATCAGCTCTGCGATCAAGCCGGGATGATATTTGCAGAAGACTTGAATTTTAAGGCTTGGGCTAAAGGGCTGTTCTCGAAACACGCTTTAGACGCTGGTTTTGGAGAGTTTCTATCAATCCTTGAGTGGGTGTGTTGGAAACGTGGAGTCTATTTTGCCAAAGTAAATCCTGACGGTACGAGTCAAACTTGTCCGAACTGCAACCATCACACGGGCAAGAAAGACTTGAGTGAGCGGGTTCATTGTTGTGGCGAGTGTGGATACAAAACCGATAGAGACGTTGCTGCTGCTCAAGTGGTGATGCAACGTGGACTTGCAGCCGTAGGGCATACGGTCAAGATGCTTGGTGAGGGGTTAAGCACTAGCTCCCCATTGACCCAAGAATCTCACGGATGAAAGCGAAGCGTAACCGTGGGAGTGTCAACGGAATAACTGAGGATAAATTTGCCGCCAAGCCAACACGGAGAAGACGCTAATCCAAAGCAACAACCAAAGCAACTCCAAGAACCAGAAACTCGGTAATCCCAAAGGCAAACGCAATAGATCAACTATCGATGATAGGGGCAACACACCCGCTATACTACCGAGTACTGGCGGCAGCGTAGTTCGTGGAAAATAAGTGCCGCACAGGGTAAACATTGGAACGACGAACAAGAAAATCGGCACGTTAATTTGGTCTATGGTACGGACGGTTCCTGCCGTGAACAGCCCCATGACGCCAAAGAGCATACTACCTAAGACAATTAAGGGGAACGATACAAGCAAGTACCAACCAGGGTAAAGTCCCCAAATAACGGTAACTACACTAGTTAGAAAACCAGCCATTGTCCCCTTTGTTGTTGCCCACAACCAATCACCCAAGAAGACTTCTGTAAAACTCAAGGGTGCTGTAAGCAAACCTTGCCAAGTTTTTTGATAACTCAAACGGATAAAGCAGCCGAAAGAGCCTTCAAAAAATGATTGGAACAGTACTCCGATCGCAATCATTCCAGGCGCAATAAATTTTAGATACGGGATAGTGTGACCGTTGTAGGGAACATCTCCGACAAGCGGTGTTAAACCATATCCAAAGGCAACAAGATAAATTAATGGTTCTGAAAGAGGGGGCAGACTATTAACCAGCCAAGTTTTTTGATAAACCCTGGCGTGACGATGCCACACAGAGTAGACTCCCCAAGGTGTTACTGAAATGTTTTTCATCTCAATGTAAGGATTTTGGATTAACGATCAGTTAGTTGTTGGTGATTAGCCAACAATTAAGAACAAACATTTATTCAAGTGAGGTTCCGGTAAGTCGCAAGAATACATCTTCTAAATTGGTGCGGCGGCGCATTAGTCTGAGGGGTGCAGCAGTACTGAGTTGTTCCCAAAGCGGTTGCGGATTAGTTGCGGGTAAGCCAATCAGGTAACTACTGCCAAAGGGTCGATACCAAGTCTCTGCCCGCTCGGCTAATTGTTGGAGGATTTGTTCGGGGATGCCCTCAATTTCGACTACTTCTCGACCGACGGTGCGCTCAATTAGTTCTTCTGGAGTGCCTTGGTCGATTATCTTACCTTGCTGGAGTAAGATTAGGCGATCGCACAATCGTTGTGCTTCATCCATATAGTGAGTCGTCAATAATACTCCACAGCCCTGTTGTTTTAGCTGACTGACCAACTTCCAAAAGTCCTGCCGCGCATCCGGGTCAAGTCCGGTTGTTGGCTCATCTAGAAATACGACTTGAGGGTTGTTAATCAAAGCCCTTGCTAAAACTAAACGCCGCTTCATTCCGCCAGAAAGTTCATCAACGCGGTTACTGGCATAATCTTGCAGCCCGACTTGAGCAAGTAATTCACCTGCTAAATTTCGGGCTGCCTTGCCAGTAATGCGGTAGTGATGGGCAAAGTAAACCAAGTTTTCAAATACGGTAAAGTCTGGGTCGAGATTGTCTTCTTGAGTGACAATTCCCATTGAGGCACGAACCTGCCGTCCTTGAGATTGGACTTGATGTTGTCCCAGTTGCACAAAACCGCGACTGGGAACTACAGCTCCATATAACATTCCTACAGTTGTTGTTTTTCCAGCACCGTTAGGTCCGAGGAGACCGAGAATTTCTCCTGAATTGAGTGTAAAGCTAACGTTTTGAACGACCTCTCGCGAACCATAGATTTTCCACAGGTCGTATACCTTCAGTGCTATCGGTTCTGTAATTCGGCTTTTGGGAGATGCAAGTCTCATAACTTTTTTGCTCTCGGCTCTTAAGCTTTAGCTTCTTTACAATAATACTACAAAATGTAGTTTTGGCTGGAGAATCTGCAACTACTAAAAACACCATTGGAGATGTCTAATATTTCCCTGAGCATCCCACCTATCCAGTGAGGTTGCTATTGTGAAGAGAACTCTTAATGTCTTTAGCTTTCGCCCTAGCTCAAACTATGCTGCCAGTTATTTACTCGGATGAGTTTCTCAAGCACGACACGGGTCGTTTTCACCCAGAACGGTCAGAACGTTTGAGCGCAATTGTGAAGGCTTTGAAAGCTGCACCTTGGGCGGATCAGATTGACTGGCAGTTACCGACGCCAGTAGAAACTCGTCCACTAATGCCTCTACTACAACAAATTCATGCCCAACGCTACATAGAAACGGTTCAGCAAATTGCAAGTCGTGGTGGTGGAATGCTCGATGCTGATACACCGATTTCTTCTCGTAGTTACGATATAGCTTTGCTTGCAGTAAGTGCTTGGTTAGATGGCGTTGATGATGTACTCGCTACCGGAAATCCAGCATTTGTATTGGCGCGTCCACCCGGACATCATGCTGAACGTGCTACTGGGATGGGGTTTTGTTTATTTTCTAATGCTGCGATCGCAGCTTACTACGCCCTAGAACAACCAAGTATCCAACGGGTTGCTATCCTCGACTGGGATGTCCATCACGGCAATGGCACCCAAGACATTGTTGAAAATGAGCCTCGAATCCTGTACTGTTCCCTGCACCAGTCACCCTGCTATCCCGGCACAGGGAAAGCCAGTGAACGGGGCAAGCACAACAATGTACTCAATCTACCTATGTCACCAGGCAGCACGTTGGCTGAATACCAGCCAATGTTCGAGCAGAAAGTCATGCCATTTTTCAAAGAGTTTCAGCCAGATTTACTTATTGTGAGTGCAGGTTACGATGCCAATGCTGATGACCCTTTAGCAGGGATTGCTCTACAACCTGAAGATTATGGGTTATTTAGTAACTACTGTCTGCAACTAACTCGTCGCATTGTCTTCGGTTTGGAGGGCGGTTATCACCTCACTGCTCTTGCCCAGTCAGTTGTAGCGACGATTGAAAGTTGCTTGACTTAGGGAATAAGTTAATCTTCCCACTTCTTTCCTGGGAGAAGGGCATCACCTTCAAAAAATGTGGACTAAAAAGAATGGGATTCAAGCCCCGTCCTTCCAGGACGGCTCTCTCATGCTTGCCAAGTTGCAGTTGAAAGAGCGTATAGCGCAATAGCTCGGTTCTACAGCAATTGCAAGAAGTCCCTCTACCTTAATTGGAGCAATCCTATTAGGGCAAGTTGGGTCTATGAACGAAGAATCCCCACGCCTTTAGGCTGGCGAGTGTCAAATAGTTCCAGTTTTACGCTCACTCCAATTGTGCGAACACACGTTTGGAAAAGGTTGATGTTTGGCATTTCATCTTTTGCCCACGTCAAGCTATGGATGTTGGGCAGAAGTGGTAGTTTACTAGATAGCAAAGATTTACTGTCTACCCTGAGACATACTTTCATCTATCTTTAGGTATACTTGGCAAAACTACGTTTCTCGTTTGGAGACCGTGGGCAAGCGCACCTTATTCAGGAAACGCAATAGCCAAGTATGAACTCTTTAGAATTAGATCAAGAAATTGGCAAGTTAGCAGTGGCAATGATGACCCGTAACAGGGAAATCGGGGCAGATCTCATTGCTTCTCTCTTGACTGATATGACGGTGGAATGTGTAGCTGGTGTTTTGCTTGTGAGTATCCAGCGCGTACTCTGGTTTGACGCTGACTCGGTTGTCTGGGCGATAAAGCATCTGATTCCTGCGGATGTGATGGAGGAAATTCAAAGAATCACTTCATTAGCTGTCTATAAGCATTTGGTTAGCAAAGGCTTTGTACCCGGAAAAGACTTGAGTGTCGATGCAAATGGAAAACTCCTACTCAAGGAAAAGGCGAGAGCATCAGTATAATCGCCAAACTAGAGCAGGAAGCGATCGCTTCCTCGCTCTTTTCAAAATTAATCATCTAGTTTATTGCGATCGCGAGGCAAGTAAATTCTTCACACAGTGATGGAAAGTCTTGCCTGACAGTTACGCATCTATGTCCTTGGGGAGATTCAACGTCGAGTACGGAGCGAGTTGAAGGGCATTTAGCTCGGTGGGGACTATAGATTCATAAGTATTCTGAATCAATACTATAACTTTTATTTCTATTATCTTTCTTAAGAAGAATCTCTAATAAAGAGCGATTTATTGATATTTATACGCTCGCAAATTAATACTCTAAACTTGAAATAATAGTACAAGTAGTAATTTACATTAATTAAAGCTTTCTTCATCAACTTTTTACATCAAAAAGCCAAAAACTCCGGATTAACTCTTCTTCGTTGTGTAACATGGAAGGAGGGTTTAACTCATGCAAAAATACAATCCAAAGTCTTATTTGACAAAGTGTGAGGCTTCTTTAGTCAGTCAATAAGGAAGTCATAAGTGCTGCCAAAATCTTATCAAACAGGGTGTGAAGCTGTTTTCTCTCCTAGATAGTCAAGCCAACTAGCGGCATCTAGTCGTGAGCCTTAGTTGGGAAACATTCACCGTATCATCCAAAAGCTTAAAAAATTAAAGTCTATCTTTAGCAGGTAGATAAATAAAACGTAAAGATAACTGCTTGGTTTTACTATTTACCATGACAGATCGATCTCTTGTCCGTAGACCGATAACTCAGCCTACAGAAATTTTGAATCAGTTGCAGAGCGGGCAACTGCTTAGGGTCAAAGGATGCCGTGGCAACGCTATCATTATTTGCCACCGCCACCATGCAGAACTAGCAGGACCAGGTGCTGCTGTCGGTGGTACTTTCGATCTCGATTGCAGTCGAGTCATTCCTATCGGCAAAATCTCTATAGTTCACCCTGAATCGCAGAGCGATCGGCAGAAAGCTTATATTTTGCGTCAACGCTGGATTCTCTTCTCTCAAAGCGCGATGCAGGACTCAGTGCCGTTGCAATGTGCTAAAAAGATTTTGATTTTACTTTACAAATACTTTGACCCTCAACTCATTGACCAACTCCCTGACGAAGTTCTGGCTCAACTGGTAGGCGTTTTGCCAAAAACCATCGGGATGGTGCGCCAAAGCTTTAAATCTAGACCCGAAAGTAGAGTGCCAGATTCGCAACTGGTGAAGCTTTAAGTCAAACTGACTTGTTCGCGGCAACGAACCGTTGAAGGTTGAAGGTTAAAAGGTCTAACCTTCAACCCTTGACTTTAAATCAACTTGACGGCTCTTAAACCAAAAAATATCGCCAGAGCAACGCCTGTGGCACCGCCTAGAATTAAAAAGTAAGCAACGATCGCAGACATTTACGTTTCTCCACAAGAACTCATCTCAGTCCATTGAATCATTTAGTGGGATAGAATACAGCCCACGGATGCATGGGAAAAGGGTCTTATTAATGAAGTCTGTAATTCGTGTTGATATACCGCAGCATTCTTATGACATTGCGATCGCTGTTCATCATAGCAGGGTAGTCAGGGACAGCGAGACGCACGCTTTGCCTAGCGCGGCGGGTGGCATAGACGATCTGGGTGTTTGGATGAATCGTCTAAAACTGGGGAAGAAAGTTTTAGTGGTGTCTAATCCAGCAATTTTCAAAAAATATGGGAAACGTGCGATCGCAGGTTTAGAGTTAGTGGGATATGAGGTATCCAGTTGCACTCTCCCGGCGGGGGAGCGTTACAAAACGCTCAAGTCCCTACAAAAAATCTATGATGTTGCATTGGAAAACCGCTTAGAACGCTCCTCCACCATCGTTGCCTTAGGGGGTGGAGTAATTGGAGATATGGCTGGTTTTGCCGCCGCCACTTGGCTGCGTGGGATTAATGTGGTACAAGTGCCGACATCGCTTTTAGCAATGGTTGATTCCTCAGTTGGTGGTAAAACTGGCGTCAATCATCCCCAAGGCAAAAACTTGATTGGTGCATTTCATCAGCCACGATTTGTTTTAATTGACCCCTCGGTATTAAAGACATTACCGCCACGAGAATTTCGGGCAGGGATGGCAGAGGTCATTAAGTACGGCATTATTTGGGATGCTGAACTATTCACTAAGTTAGAAGAGTCTAAGCGTCTCGACCAACTCCGTTACATAGATGATGAGTTGTTGCAAACTATCCTTTCTTGCTCCTGCCAAGCAAAAGCCGATGTCGTCAGCAAGGATGAGAAAGAAGCAGGGTTAAGGGCAATTTTAAACTACGGTCACACGATTGGTCATGCCGTAGAAAGCTTGACTGGATATAAATTAGTGAATCACGGGGAAGCGGTTGCCATTGGCATGGTTGCAGCGGGTCAAATTGCGGTTCAACTCAAAATGTGGAAGGAAGCTGACGCGCAACGTCAAGACGCCCTAATTGAGAAAGCCGGATTACCCACTCAACTACCTGGTGTGTTGAATATTGAAGCGATTATTGATACCTTGCAAACGGATAAAAAGGTCAAAGACGGTAAGGTACGATTTGTCCTGCCTACTCAGATTGGTGCAGTAACGGTAACTGACCAAGTGCCATCGGCTGTGATTGGGCAGGTGCTTCGCCAAATGCAGTCTTGAAGAATGGCTAGCGAGTAGGCGGTATAGCGAACACTTCTATCTTTGAGTAGGTTCAGTTAGTAGCATCGGACTCCTCCCAGGAGTCTTTGATTTTACAGCTTCAGTCAGCTAGCTTTTTCTCTTGCGATCGCAATTACTTCTCCAACTTAAAAGGAGAGAGCAGAAACTAAGCTAAGGCAAAGAGTCGGTCAGCCATCGACTCAATTATATGGGAGCGAAACAGCTGAGAACGCCAAGATTCAGGTATTTCCGCCTCACCATAAAAGGCTCCTGCCAGTTGTCCGTAAACCGCACCTGTTGTATCCGCATCCATGCCTAAGTTAACGGCTAACAGACACCCTTCTCGAAAGGAACGGCTGTGATAGAACGCCCATAGAGCTGCCTCTAGAGATTTAACCACATAGCCTGACCCTTGAATTTCTGGAGGTTGGCGGTGTTTAAACGACCCTACAGCAATTTCGTTGATTTCCTCGACCAATGGGTTTTCTTCCCAGTATCCAGGGATAGGGCTGTAGCGTTCTGAGAGCAGTTCCTCTCGCGTAGCCCCATTGACAGCGCCAATCAGGAGCGCTCCTAAGTAGCGACAGGCATCTACTGCGGCGGTGGCTCCGTGGGTTGTTCGCGAACTCTCTCCCGACTTTTCAATCGCTTCTAAAGGTCTTTTGGCATAGAACAAAGGCACTGGAGCTAACCGCATAATCGAGCCGTTGCCCGCACTTCGGGGGTCTATGGAACCACAATAAGGCTGCTGTGTTTTCTCAAACTGCATTAGTGCGTCTAGGGTGGTGTTACCTATGTCGAAACAGGTATCGATGCTGCTTAGATGCCCGCCTCGCAGCCATTGCACGTATTTTTGTAATTGATTGACTGGATTAAAACCTTGTTGCTCGATTAGGCTCTCAGCCAAGCATAGAGCCATTGAAGTATCATCCGTCCACTGCCCCGGCATCACATCAAAAGACCCGCCTCCAACCATATCCTCAATCGGTGCGAATGAACCGGGCTGTCTAAATTCTAGGGGTGCCCCTAGCGCATCTCCAACTGCCAAGCCGAGGAGACACCCACGGTAACGCTCAATTAGCTCCATTTTGGAATTACTCTTCGACGTAATAGCCCAATTCTGCCAAATGATTCAAGCTTTAGCCTCTAAGCCTTCTGAAACTTACAGGTAACAGCCCAGCCTTGTAATCTCCTTCGTTGGTTTGAGCAGTAATGTGCCTTTCGATGGGGTTGGTTAATAAAAAAATACAATAAGTTAGAAAAATATACAATTAAAGAAATACGCTTCAAACTCATGCAAGACGCTCTTCTTTCTAAAAAAGATTTAGACTCTACATTAGCTGACTCAATATTAGGAATTCTGATTGCTAGTATCGTAATTTTCTTATGGTTGAGCAGCCTTATCTTCTTTCTTTATATGGATATTTCTCAGGTTCCTGTCCTTTGGATAGTTCCTGCGGTTCTTTTAAGGGCTTTTCTACATACTGGCATATTCATAACTGCTCATGACGCCATACACGGAACCATCTTTCCAAAGAATCGTCAAGTTAATGATTTTATTGGAGCTTTGGCAGCTCGGATGTATGTACTTTTGCCGTATAAAACACTTTTAGAAAAGCACAGGCTTCATCATCGTTATCCTGCGAGTGAAAAAGACCCGGATTTTTGCGAACATGGCAGGGAAAATCCATTATTTTGGTATGCAAACTTCATGAAAGGATACTTGGAAGGCAGACAAAGTTGGGTCTTGCTCATCGGCATGAGCATTATCTTTTATTCGCTACTGTGGGGGCTGAATATTCCGATCACTAATCTAATCTTGTTCTGGCTTTTACCACTTTTCCTGAGTTCGATTCAACTATTTTACTTTGGTATTTTCTTACCTCATCGGCAGCCTAAAGGTGGTTATACCAATCGTCATCGCGCCAAAACTAGTAATTTTTCTACTTTTTGGTCATTCATTACTTGCTATCACTTTGGTTACCATTGGGAACATCACGAATATCCTAATCTTCCTTGGTACAAATTGCCGTCAGCCGTTAAAAGTTAAAGAATAGAGTATCTAGCAAGCAGCTAAAAGGATGCGATTTACTGTCTTTTAATTCGATTTGCCATCGCTGCCAAAGGACTCCCGATAGCTAGAAATCTTGTTTTCACGAACATCAAAGGATACTGCTACTCAGTTTTTGTTTTGTAGTGGGCGATCGCCAATCGTGATTTCAAGCCAATAATTCATCGACTACTACACTGAAACCTGGTAAAACAGTTTGAGTACTAATAACTTCACCAGAAGTAAACACAAGCCTCTGATTGTGAGTGGTCACAATTATCCAACGACTTTCAGGAAATACTAGCCATACTTCTTCGCCACCAGACTGCAAATATTCTTGAGCTTTAGCAATCACATCTTCAGCCAAATCTGTAGGTGAAACTATCTCGGCACTCAGGGGAAAACTCTGGGGAAGTACTTTACCATCGCCATATTGGGCAACTAATTCTGGTGTGAGATAGGCGACATCAGGAGAACGACCTTGCTTATTGGTGCGACAGGGTACTTCTGTATAAACTTCTCCTCCCTGTCGGCTGGAGTCCTTGTAACTTCTCCAGTAGAAGTAGACATTCCCTTGAATCCGACTATGCTTTAGCGTCATTCCATTTTTCTCTAATAACGTCCCATCTACCCATTCCGTGCCAACAGGGGGATTCTCCATCCACTCTTCTAGAGAGATGACTTGAGAGCTATTTGAGATAACGGTAGAAGCTAGCATTGTTACCTATTCTCCTTTGCAGCTTTTACTCAACCTTAGCGCCTTAGCGAAGTTAGGTCGTAGGCTGATCGATCTTATGCTTAGGTAACTATAGTGTCAAAGTTTCACATCATATTTAATGGGTCAACATCAATAGTCAGGCTGACTCCAGATGGGCAAAGCGCCCGCAACTCGCTTAAGTCCGGCAACTCTACCGGAATATCTGGAGGAAACTTGAGCAAAATCTGCCACCGATAGCGGCGGGCAACTCGCATAATACTTGCGGGTGCGGGACCCAAGATTTCGCAGTCTGACCCAGTTGCACTGATTCGATCTGTGATTTGCTCGGCGGCATTCTCAACTTCAACTTCATCCAGACCACTCAGTCGCAAGAGAATCAGGTTTCCGTAAGGGGGATAGTTCAGTACAGCGCGTTGTTCGAGTTCTGCCTGAGTGAAAGATTCATAGTCGTAACGCTGTACGGCTTGAATGACCGGATGTTGTGGAGAATAGGTTTGAATAATAACTCGACCGGGGTCATCGCCACGACCCGCACGGCCCGAAACCTGAGTTAGAGTTTGAAAGGCCCGTTCTGCTGCTCTGTAGTCTGCTAAATTCAGCAGTCCGTCTGCTGAGACAACACCCACCAGAGTTACCTGAGCTAAATCTAGCCCTTTAGTTAGCATTTGAGTACCAACTAAGAGGTCAGCCTCTCCATTCGCAAAGCGCGTCAGAAGAGTTCGGTGCGCTCCTTTGGTGCGGGTGGTGTCGCTATCAAAGCGGATGAGGCGTAGATTGGGAAATGCCTTTGCTAATTCTTGGGCGATGCGCTGAGTACCACTGCCGAAGAATTTTAGGTAAGGAGAACCACATTCGGGACAACTACGAGGATGCGATCGCACAAAATTACAGTAGTGACACCGCAGTACCTCAGCCGCCCCTTCGTGAGTGTAGTGGTAGGAAAGCGAAACATCACAGTAAGGACATTCCACAACATATCCACAACTCCGGCAAGAGACAAACGTACTATGTCCCCGCCGAGGGATAAATAAGATGCCCTGTTGTCTTTGGTCTTGTAATTGTTCTAAGGCGCTTTGGAGGGAACGGCTAAAAATCGAACGATTCCCTTGCTGTAACTCCTGCCTCATGTCCACCACTTCCACGGGTGGCATCGGTCGCGATTGGATGCGTTCTGGGAGGGAGAGGTAATGAGTACTGAGTGCTGAGTGCTGAGTGCTGAGGGGAGAAGACAAGCAGGATTGATTGCTTTCTTGTCCTCCTTGTCCTTTAGTCGCTCGCTCTCTAATATTCACCCAGGTTTGTAGGGAAGGGGTGGC
>DATNQT010000253.1:0-3792 GCA_036703885.1 Candidatus Sericytochromatia bacterium | reverse complement strand
AGTTGGTATTTGTTGATGATGTCCTTGAGGATTTTATTCAGGGCATGGCCCAGATGCAGAGAACCGTTGGCATAGGGCGGTCCGTCGTGCAAAATAAAAATCTCGCCAGGATTTTGCTGTGACAGTTTTTCGTAAATCTGGTTTTCTTCCCAAAATTTTTGCAGTTCGGGTTCTCGCTTCACAGCATTTGCCCGCATATCGAATTGGGTCTTAGGAAGATTTACGGTATCTTTGTAGGATTTTGTTTCTGTCACAGTCTCACTGAGAAAGATAGTGGGGTTTTCTATCTCTTATCTTAATCTGCGATAAATTCCAAGGTCTTCAAGTTGACGTTGGTGGATTTTCTGGGTCGATGGGAACCACTTCTATGGAAACGGGTGATTCTGCATCTGCCAGCCTATCTTTAGGGTCACCTGGTCCTGGTGGTTCAGCAGGGGGTGCTAGTACCACTTCGGGAGCGATTTCTTCTATGGGTGTCGCCGCGTCTTCTGTTGACTCTTCTGTGTCAAGAGACGCTGACTTTTGAGCCGCTTCCACCAGTTCGGGAGCGGGTGGATTTGGTGGAATGAGTTCGGGAACGTCGGATTCTGGAGTAACGACGGCATCGGTTCCCTCTGTTGTTACAGGAGCCACGTCTTCGGGTATCAGCTTTATTTCCGGAGATGAGTCTTCCAATACCACCGCCAGATCGGGAGTCGAGTCTTCTACTGGGGGTACTGCTGCTTCCGGAGACGGGGTTTCGCCAGTAGAAGTCACCTTAGCAGCGACTTCTTCAAGTGTGCCTTGGATATTTTGCTTCGCCGTTTCTCCTGCGGCTGTTGCCTCAGATTTGCCTTTACGAAACAGACTGGTGAGTTGCTGTTGCAGTCCTTGAAGACCGCCAGATGGGGCTATATCTTTAAGTTTTGATTGAAGTTCATCTTGACTGGGAATTGGTGTCTGCTGCTCTGGCGCTGCTATAGCTCGCCTTAATGTCAAGGTTTGCCAACCAAACCAACCCAACAGAGCCACACTTGCTAGTTGACCCAGCAGGACTCCGCCAGTAATGCGTCCAGCACACACCCATAAAACCAGAGCGTAAAATAGTCCAACTCCGCTCCAGATAAAGTCTTCTTTGCGATGAACTTCTGGAAAAAAGAAGGCTGCCATGTACATGGCAATACTACCAATACCGATAACCAACGCTAGGACGTAGGCCAACATTTTGTGGGTACTCCTTAACTACACGCCTCTCATTTTGGCGCGAAATTGTTTGTTTCAATACAAATCTCAGTTAATTAGCTGTTATTTATTGATGATGCGAACTTATTCACTCAAGTAATTACTGCCAAAAGGAAGATCTTAATCTCTTTTTTACGAGACTACTTTGGGGATCGGGCTACCCTGAAAGTGAAATAAACCGTTCTACAAGTTAAGCAGAGTTCCAAAGAGAGTTTTATGACACAGCAAAGCTTTGGTCTTATTGGCCTAGCCGTTATGGGCGAAAACCTAGCACTGAATGTAGAGCGCAATGGTTTTCCTGTAACCGTTTACAACCGTACCGCCGCCGTTACCCAGAAGTTTATGGAAACGCGGGCAAAGGATAAAAACTTCCATGCCGCCTATACTATTGAAGATTTTGTCCAATCCCTAGCGCGACCCCGCAAGATTTTGATCATGGTAAAAGCGGGTGCGCCCGTCGATGCAGTGATTGCCCAGCTCAAACCGTACCTAGAACCGGATGACATGATCATTGACGGTGGTAACTCTCTCTTCAGAGACACCGAACGGCGTACCAAAGAGTTAGAAGCCGAAAACTTTGGATTCGTGGGTATGGGTGTCAGTGGGGGTGAAGAAGGAGCGCTCAATGGTCCTAGCCTGATGCCTGGGGGCACAGAAACCGCTTATGGAGAGTTAGCACCAATTCTGACTAAAATTGCCGCTCAGGTGGATGATGGACCCTGTGTTACTTACATCGGTCCCGGTGGTGCGGGTCATTACGTCAAGATGGTGCATAACGGGATTGAGTATGGCGATATGCAATTAATTGCAGAAGCCTATGATTTACTCAAGAACACGTTGGGCCTCGATCATAAGCAGTTGCATGAGGTCTTTGCCGAATGGAACACTACCGATGAACTCAACTCGTTTTTGATTGAAATTACGGCGGATATCTTCAAGTTCATCGACCCCGATACGAATTTACCCTTGGTTGATGTCATTCAAGATGCCGCTGGTCAAAAAGGAACGGGACGCTGGACGGTGGAGAGTGCTTTTGAGCTAGCTATACCGATTCCTACAATGACGGCGGCTGTCAATGCCAGGGTTGTATCGTTTTATAAGCAGGAGCGGGTAGCGGCATCGAAAATCTTGACAGGTCCCACGGGTAAGTATGATGGGGATGTTAAAGAATTTATCAACAAAATCCGGGATGCCCTCTATTGCTCCAAGATGTGCTCCTATGCTCAAGGGATGGCGTTGTTAGCTAAGGCATCGAAGGAGTTTAATTACAATCTCAGCTTGAGTGAATGTGCGCGGATTTGGAAAGGCGGCTGTATCATTCGCGCTGGGTTCCTGGATAAGATTAAATCTGCCTTTGCGGAGAATCCAGAGTTGCCTAACTTGTTGTTGGCTCCTGAGTTCAAGCAAACCATTTTAGATCGACAGGACGCTTGGCGAGAGGTACTGGTAGTATCTACTAAATTAGGTGTTGCCGTTCCTGCGTTTAGTGCGTCATTGAATTACTTTGACAGCTACCGACGCGATCGCCTCCCGCAAAACCTCACCCAAGCGCAGCGCGATTACTTCGGCGCTCACACCTACGAGCGTACCGATAAAGAAGGCCTCTTCCACACGGAATGGACGAAAGCCGCTGAAGAATCCCTGCAAACGGGTAGCACAGACTAATCTACTTATCTGAAGAAACCGAGGGTTTAATTAGCTCAGGACTTACGCACTTAAATAAATCTAGCCCCCCTAGCCCCCCAACTTTGGGGGGGACCGGAGTTCAAAGTCCCCCAGAATTGGGGGATTTAGGGGGCAAGTGCGTAAGTCCTGTAACTTTGAAGGGGCGATCGCAAAAATCGCTCCTTCGATTTACCAGAATTACAGCAGTAGTCACTTAGACTCTTGACAGTGTTGAGTGCCAAAAGCCTTGAAAAGACTAGGTTTTTACTCAGCACTCAGCGTTCGACTGAGCGCTCACGCCGAAGTCACTCAGCACTCAGCACTTTGCTATATATACCTCACTCGACGTGCCAGTTTGCTAAGAAAATTTTGACCTGTTCCAGTTGTTTTTCCAGAGATTCAAGTTGCTCTACTGTACCTTGCAAAGTTTTTTCTCGCGCCTGCCGCTCTAGCTGAGCTGCAACAGTTGGCATTAATCGCACACCTACGTTGGCACTCGCTCCTTTAATTCGGTGGGCTTGCTGCTCAACCGTAGCAAAATCGTTTACTTGCAGAGCATGGCGCATTTTTTCCAATCCGGGTTGTGCATTCTCAACAAACATTTGCACGAGTCGCTGTTGAAACCCTACTTTGCCACGAGAGAGAGCATTTAAGCGTTCCAAATCCAAGGGTGCTTCGTTTGTATTCATGGAAGGGCTTGAGGAGGCAGGGAGGTTTTTGACTTCCGACTTAAGAGTAAGCTTTGCCCAACGCTCGATTGTTGCTCCTAATGCTTCTTGATCGACGGGTTTACTCAGGTAGTCATCCATTCCTGCTGCTAGACACTTATCTCGATCGGCAGGTAGGGCATGAGCCGTTAGAGCAATCACTACTGTATGGCGGCTTGAACCTTCGCGGCGTCTGAGT
>DATNQT010000252.1:0-4062 GCA_036703885.1 Candidatus Sericytochromatia bacterium | reverse complement strand
TCAGAGCAAAAACGAGTCGTTGTCGTGGGTGCAGGTTGGGCTGGATTAGGTGCAACCTATCATTTAGCACAACAGGGCTACGATGTCACACTATTAGAAGCGAGTCCCTATCCAGGTGGCTTAGTCGCAGGCTGGAAAACGGCGGGTGGACGTTCCATTGAGGGAGGTATTCATGGCTTCTGGTATCCCTATAGCAACATCTTTTCACTGGTGCGAGGCTTAGGACTCAATCCATTTACCCCCTTCACCCGTTCCTCTCAATACTCACCCGCCGGATTAGAAGTTGAATCGCCGATTTTTCAGAATGAACCGCGACTTCCCACCCCTCTAGGAACCTTTCTCTACACTCAGTTCAAACGGTTACCCCTGATTGACCGCCTTTCTGCCTTACCCTTACTGTATGCGGTGGTGGATTTTGATAATTCTGATCAGGCATGGTGGCGCTATGACTACGTAACAGCCCGTGAATTATTTAAACAATTTGGCGTTTCCGCACGGCTTTATAAAGATTCCTTTGAGCCGATGTTGCTGGTAGGCTTATTTGCACCAGGGGAACAGTGTTCGGCAGCCGCCGCTTTAGGGATGCTTTACTACTTCATCCTGGCTCACCAACCCGACTTTGATGTGGTTTGGTGTCGAGGAACGGTGGGAGAGATGATATTTAAGCCTTGGGTGGAACGCATTGAGAAAGTTGGTGGTAAGGTACTGACAAATCAACGGGTGAACGACATTATCCTCGATAGTCATGGGGAGGCAAAAGGGGTTGTCTGCGGTGATGAAGTCTTTGATGCCGATGCGGTAATTTTTGCCGTTAGTGTTAGTGGGATGAAAAAGATAGTTAACGGTAGTCCCAGCTTACAAAGTTATCGGGAATTTCGGGACTTGACGAACTTGGGGGCGATTGATGTGCTAGCCACTCGACTGTGGTTTGACCGCAAAATTCCTCTGCGCCATCCCTCCAACGCCTGTTTCGGATTTGATGCTACAACGGGTTGGACGTTTTTTGACCTCAATGCACTGCACGACGAATACCGCGATGAACCGGGAAGCGTGATTGAAGCGGACTTTTACCACGCTAACCAGTTGCTACCGTTAAGTGATGAGCAAATTGTCCAGAAAGTCCAGCGTGACTTAGCTGTTTGTGTTCCAGCCTTTCGAGAAGCGAAGGTGATCGACAGCAGCGTTATCCGAGTACCACAAGGGGTGACTCACTTTGCACCGGGTAGTTACCAGTATTTACTGAAGGCACAAACGAGTATTGAGAATGTCTTTATGAGTGGGGATTGGATTGTCACTCGCCACGGTTCTTGGTCGCAGGAGAAGGCTTATGTGACGGGTTTGGAAGCGGCGAATCTGGTGATTGAACGCTTTGGGCATGGGAGTAAGGCTAATATCATACCCATTGAACCTGATGAGCCGCATATCCAGCTAGCTCGGACAATTAATCAGACAGTACGCGGCATAGGGAAAGCTGTCTTGCCAGAGTTTTGGTTGCCCTAAATTTAGGCGATCGCTTTTTCGTAGACTTTTTCGTAGAGAAGTAGAGATGCGATCGCCCAATCCAAAAGTACTACCGAGGGTACGCGGATATAGCCATACAAGTTTATGGAAGGCAACTTTGCCTTCATCTTGCAGCCAGCAGCACAGCTTTGGTTGCTGTAATTAGATGTAGTTTATGCATTGATTTCATGTGTTTATCACATTAAAAAGCCAGTACTCTACCTTAGGGTATAGGTAAAGATCCCCCTTCTTAGGCGAAATTAGGCAGGTTGGTGTACCAACTTCCGAAGAGGTTCCAGTTACTGGAGTTGTGCTTACCGATCAAGTGCCTTTCAGGTATAGATATAGCGCTCCCTACTTCATCATTTATTCGCGAATACTTAGGACTTTGAGCTACAAGTCAACATGAATACCGAACTCAGCAATCAACAACGGGACCAGCCTTTTGAGGCACTGATCAGCAGCAACAGTGGCAATTTTAACTTTGAGCTATGGGCTAGAGAGGTTAGACGCCAAATGGTTGCTTCACTTGAAAAAAGGGCAGTGAAAGGGAAGCGGAAAGAAACAGAAAGATATGCCAAAAAATCAGTAAGTGGCATACAACCGGATAACTAATATCCCTGTGGTCAGTCATTTTTACCTCTGTATGAGATAGAGAGGGTTGAATGTGATCGCAAAACCGAACAAGCGATGGACGCTACTGCAAAGTAACCCGATTGAATTGATACAGGATACGAATGGTAGCAAATTAGATACAAACGAAGGGGCGACCTATGCGTCGCCCCTTCTGTTGCATGAAAGGTAGGTCACAAGGGCGATAACACTAAACTCCAGCGCCAACTTATGCACTGCCTTGACTACCCTTGCCCCTAGTCTTGACCTTTTGATTACCCCAAGAAGTGCGATCACTTTTGATTAGACGGGCGATCAAACCCGCGCTAGCTCCCAACTGCTGAGTTTCCCACGCCTTGCATTGTAAACCTTCGCCATAATATAAATTTTTATAACAGTACGCATAAATATTTTGGCTCTAGCTTGAGTAACCAGTAGAGACTAATCAACTTCCACATTTGAGGTAAAGCTATTATGCATTTGCCTGAAAAGCGCTTGGTGAGAATTGAATAGTAAACGGGCTGGCAACTGTAAATTACTCAGGGTGGGTGGAATGACATCTAATATCAGGCAAAAATTAGCCTTAGCTGCTGGCATCGCGTTTCCGGTTGTTGCCACTGTTGCTTTGGATTTTTGGGTTGTTCATTGCCTTGAACCTCTTGTGAAGCCTGATTTCTGTTCTGAACAGTTGGATCAATCAGATAGGCGATCATAGTGTTGATTGTCAACGGACAGTTGAACCTTTGCGCTCACAGACATCAGCTAAGAAGCCTGGAGCTAGGTAGTCCATAGCCTGCTGAATAGTCGCAAGGCTTTGGATCAGGTCATCAGGCAATTCGATATCAAATTCCTGCTCTACTGCCCTGACGAGTTCTACCCCATCCAACTCGTCAGCATTTAGGTCGTTAAAAAAATTAGCATCAAGCGTCACAGTGCTTGGCTCTACTTCAAGCTGTTCAACAATTATTTTTTGAAGTTTCTCAAATACCGCTTGATGATTCATGTCTTGTGCAACGATTAGCGACATTACAGTTCTTCACTCAATATGCCAAACTTCCTGATTAAGAGTTTGGCGATCGCGAACTCTTCAATCAGTCGCAGTACTACATTATCTTTACTTCATCTTTCGTAATACAGAAAGCCCCCTTAGAGCCAGATTTAAGGGGCTTTGAACTGTCTCTGAAAGCTCCTAACTGCTGACTCTCCTACTATTTGCATCTTCAGTGCCTCCTGTTAGTCTTAGCGAAAAGCCGAATTTTGGAGAGAGGTAGTAGGTGTATGAAGGTCGAAAAGCATCCTCAACTAAACAAGAACCCAGCTAGTACACTATCAGGCGTTCGACCTCTAGGCACTCTCTTCGTTTTCCTGTTAACTCTTTTGACATCTGGCTTTGGGGGCGCTTGTCGCCCCCTGAAGCCTTTTAGCCAATGTCCAACTGGATAGTTATTTCCGCCGCACTGCACTAGCGCTCACGTTTTGAGCCTTTCCTACTTCATTTTTGTATTAATGAACACTGGTAGGGACGACCTACTTGCATCCGCTAACAGCGAAGTTTTTTAATTTTATTGGGTCGTTGGAGATAGTTTAACGTTTAACTTTTGTGTCAGTATGGTTTCTCTGATGCCATCAGTGTGCGATCGCCTGAGGAGTATTGGAAAATGCGATCGCGTTTTTGGCACAATTCGATTCACAGAGGCTATGAGTTCTTAAGGAGGAAACGGTGGCAGTTTATCAAGTCCGGCTTGTAAATCCGACACATAATCTCGACTGTAGTATCTCAGTTCCTGACGATCAGTACATTTTAGATATGGCTGAGGAAGCTGGTATTCGCTTACCTGCTGGGTGTCGCGAAGGAACCTGTTCTTCCTGTATCGCTAAACTCGTAAGTGGTGAAGTCGATCAAAGCGAGCAAAAGTTTCTCCAACCGTCAGAAGTGGCAGCTGGCTACAC
>DATNQT010000251.1:0-2803 GCA_036703885.1 Candidatus Sericytochromatia bacterium | reverse complement strand
TCTTAAAGATTTTACAAAATATCTTTTTTTTTGTATAGATGCTTCTCTAAATAAGTTTCTACTGAACAGTCTTTTAGTTCTTAAGTGAAAAATAGGCACGGATAGATATTGAACTAAGAAAATGTTGTTGAGGCAACCTGATCTGACGGGGAAAGGTGGTGCAGGTTATGCAAAGTAGAAGTTTTCGGAAATGCGCTCGCCTATTCCCTCTCTTAAGATAGATGCAGAATTGGTTATAATCTTTCTAGAAATCACCGAGTAACGGTGGTTTCCCCTACAAGGTTGACTCTACAACATTGGGATGTTCCCGGTTACCTAAACTGCAACTATCAAGAGCCAAGGTTGCTAGTGAGCCATACTAACCCTAACCGAACCCAGCGCGTCCACTAGGCTTCTTGCATAAATGGCAGCCAAACGGACGATAAGTCTTACAGGGCGTAGTAAAAGTTGACTTTTGCAAGAACTCACATGAACTACTCAACTCATTCCTTTCTCAAACCGAATTTATTCCTGAGTACTCTGCTAGGAAGCCTTCTTTTAGCCAGTTGTGGCGCTTCTCGCAATGCAGAACTTTTAAGTCAACAGCCTCAATCGTCAGCGCCAAGTTCAGCAGCGCCAGCAACGGGTAACGCCAGTTCAACGAATGAATCAGCACCCGCTAAACCTGCTAAAGCTACAAATCAAGCCCCGCCATCTCGTCCCCAACTCGTTAAAACAGCGCAAATCGCCCTTGTCGTCAACTCCATTGATGGTACTTTTCGACAAGTTACACAAATCATCAAACAACAACAAGGAGATTTACTAAACTTAGACGATGACAAGCCGCAGAACAGTAGCCGTCGTCAAACAGCCTCGATGCAAATCAGGGTGCCCTCTGACAAACTTGAAACCACTCTTGATGCTCTAGCCAAGCTGGGAACATTACTACGTCGCAACCTCAGCGCTGAAGACGTTACCACTCAACTGGTGGATTTTCAGGCACGACAGCGGAATTTGCGACAAACTGAAAGCTCTTTACTACAGATTATGAACCGCTCCGGCTCGGTTGGAGATGTCCTCAAAGTTGCCCAAGAACTTAGCAAAGTCCGGGAATCTATCGAGCAAATTGACGCCCAGCTCAAAAGCTTAACGAATCGAGTTGCCTATTCCACCATTACTCTGCAGTTAGAATCGGCTGTTTCTTCCACAACTCCACAGCAACCTCTAGGGTTACAGGTTCAGGATACTTGGAACAATGCCACGCAATCTGTTAATGGAGTTACAACTAAGCTAATCCGCTTGGCAATTTGGTTAGCGGTATACAGTCCTTATTTTCTGGTGTTAGGTGGTGCAACGTGGTTTGGCTACACCCGACTGAAAAAGCAGCCACCTCAACCAAGAACGCGATCGTCTGATTCAAACTTATCTTGAAAATAGGGAGTAGGGAGTGGGTGAAGAGGTAGAAGAAAAAATATTTGTTTGGAGGGAACCGACTCCACAATACACTCTTAGTCAGTCCCATAGATTGATTAGTGGGTTCCCCGCTCCCCCTTGAACAAACACTCTTATTTCAAGTTATGCCTGCGAGTCCCTTTGAGAAAAACAGTTTGGGTTGGCAGTTGTACCAGTTGCAACAACGGGTAGGGGAGTGGTGGGAACTGCAAACTTCCCGATTTGTACCTAACATACCTAATGCTTCATTACCGTCTTGGTTGAAGTCTCCACTTTTGTGGACGATCGCTAAGATAGCTTTCTGGGTACTCTTAGCTTGGCTTTTAAGTTGGGCGGCTTTACGGATAATGCGACGGTTGAGTCCTTATTTTTATGGTTTGAGGAATCAACTGAATAAGTCCACTGACAAAGCAAGCATACAAAACAGTCAGGTGTCCGTTACCAGTTGGTTGCAGCGAGCGCAAAAATTTCAGCAGCAGGGTAATTACCGCGAAGCTTGTCTGTGTCTTTATAAGGCTATGTTACAGCGATTAAATGATACGGGGATTGTTAAAGATCAACCCAGCCGTACCGATGGAGAATATCTGCAATTAGTCCAACAGCTACCGCAACCACAGCCTTACCAAACCTTGCTCATAACCCACCAAAAGCTATGTTTTAGTAATGCCGAAGCTTCGCCCTCACTCTTTGACGAGTGCCAGCAAGCCTATCGAGAGATTGAAAGCTCATGAAACTTTCAAATCGGCGGTTATGGATATTCGGAGCGATCGCAATTGCGGCGATAATTCTGATCACACTTATAGCCGCTCCTGCCAATAATCAGCTTAATAGCGGTTCTACCTATAATCGCGCTCCCGATGGCTATGGCGCTTGGTACGCTTTTATGTCACAACGGGGAACCCCTATCCAGCGTTGGCGAAAACCTTTGGAGGATTTAGCCGATGACGAGAAGGCTGAATCTCCAATTACCTTGTTGCGCGTCAACAGCAGTTTGATAGAGCGATCGCTTTCTCGTGAAGAGGAAGACTGGGTTAAGAGCGGTAATACTTTAGTGATTTTAGGAGTCAAGCAGCCAGTTACAGAAGCTCCCTTCAGTACCAGGCACAAAACAGAAGTAGGCAACATTAAAATCGACACGCAGCGCCGGGATGAATATACTAAGGAACAACTTTTAAGCGATCGCTTTGGCGCAATTGTCTGGGAACAAAGTATTGGTGAAGGACGAGTCGTGTTTGCCACTACATCCTATCTCGCTGCCAATGCCTATCAAGACTTCCAGGGCAACTATGAATTTCTAGCGCAACTTGTCACTCAAAACGATCAACCCGTGTGGGTAGATGAATACATCCACGGTTATCAAGATCCAGAATTA
>DATNQT010000250.1:0-6446 GCA_036703885.1 Candidatus Sericytochromatia bacterium | reverse complement strand
AACAAACTTAACAAAATGAATAAACATCGAGAAGCGTGGTATTGTAAGCGCTGCTACAAACGCGATCGCATCTACATCTAACAACTAAAAGCCATGACTTATCATCAGGAGCGTCTCGTAACGTACAATAACCAGCTGCATCCGTGGAGCATCATTCGTATCTTCTCGGATCGGCATGAAGCCAAGCTATCTCAAAGGGAATCGCGGGTCATTATTCGTTTTCGTCACCGTAATGACGCTGAAGCCCATTTGCAAATCCTGCGAGCGAATAATCCAACGGCTTCTTACGAACTGATTTTTGACGTAACGCCAAAACAATCAGACTCAACCGTTAAGTCGGAACTATCCCAATCTGCCTGCATTGGGAGTAATAGTTGAGAATCTAAAATTTAAACTTCTATAGCGATTCTCAGTTGCATAGATCAAACGGTAGGGGCTTTGGTATCGTGCCCCTACCGTTTGATTGTGTTGTAGTCGATTGAAAACTGCTATAGTACTCCATCACACTAATTTTGATAGCTTTTCCCCTCTCCCCTATGCGAACCCTTGCTGAAATCAACGACAAAATTCGTCGCCAGCGTGCAGTAGTGTGGACTGTAGAGGAACTGAAAGCAAGGGTAACAGAAGTGGGTGTTACCCAGGCAACCCAGGAAGTTGACGTAATTACCACTGGCACCTTTGAGCCAATGGAGTCTTCGGGAGCCATTATTAACTTAGGACACACTGACCCGCCGATCAAGATTCGCAAGTGTTGGCTAGATGGTGTCCCTGCCTATGCAGGATTTGGGGCAGTGGACTTGTATCTAGGAGCAACTCAGCAAGTAGATTATACCGGAATCAGCGATATTCCAGATGGGGAAGAGTCCAGGGAACGGGGAGGGGGTCATGTTATTGAAGACCTGATTGCTGGTAAATCGGTACAGCTACGAGCAATTGGGCAGGTAACGGATTGCTACCCCAGAGGGTCTTTTGATACAACGATCACTCGCGAAACCATTAACCAGTTTTATTTATTTAATCCCCGCAATCTCTATCAAAATTTTATAGTCGGTGTGAATGGAGGCGATCGCCCCTTATTTACCTACCTTGGCCCCCTACAACCCCGACTTTCCAATGCAGTTTACTCCAACCCTGGAGCGATTTCTCCCTTACTTAATGACCCCGACCTCAAAATCGTCGGGATTGGTAGCCAAATTTTTCTGGGTGGAGGACTCGGCTATATTGCTTGGGAAGGCACTCAACACTTTCCCTTACAAAAACGCCTGCCCAATCGAACACCAGTCGGACCCGCCGCCACCCTTGCTTTAATTGGGGATGCCAAGCAGATGAATCCCAAGTGGGTGCGGGGGTGCTACTTCAAAAATTATGGACCTTCTCTAATGCTGGGAGTGGGCGTGCCACTGCCCGTATTAAATGAAGATGTGGTGAATAACTGTGCTGTCCAAGATCGAGATATTGTCGCACCAATTGTGGATTTCTCCATTCCTCGGCGCGTTCGTCCTACCTTCGGTCTAGTTAGCTATGCTCAACTGAAGACGGGTCGCATCACGGTTGATGGCAAATCAGTACGAGTTGCCCCTCTCGCCAGTGCCTTCCTGTCTAGGCAAGTCGCTGTGGAATTAAAACAGTGGATTGAGAGGGGTGAATTTACCCTTACTGAACCCGTAGCATCGATTCCGATGAATCGCTCATTTTTACCTCAGGATTGGCGTACTTTTCCTTAGAAGACCATTTCTATTCTTATCTGCTAGACACAAGTCACTCTTTGAATTAGGAGTGGGGAATTCAAGATTCCCCATTCCCAAAAAGCATCCATCTCTAACAGATATTGAGTGAAATGGTATCAAGAAGCATTTCCAGAAGCTCCGCCACCACTCCGTTGTTCGCCACGCTTGACTGGTTTAGGTAGTGGGTCTTTGCGCTTAGGTGGTGTGGGTGCTGCAGGTCGCTCTCCTTTGCGAACCGGACGTTGGTTCGAGGCATTCTTTTTGAAATCCGGACGCCTTCCTTTGTTGAAGGGTTTCTTTCCTCCAAATCGCTTCTTCAGAGGCATTAGACCGATGTCGCTTGCCTCCTGAATCGCTAAGGTACTCCCCTCTAGCTGGATATGGGCATCCCAGAAGTGACCTACTACTCGTTCTCCAAGAAAACCCTTGAGCTTTAACTTGAAAAATTTGGTTTTGTCCGCTTCCTTACGAGGAGACTGCTTAATTTTGATGATTACTTGTTCCTCATCCCGCGACTGGTAAATCACCTCACCGCGAATGGAAAAATAACCATCGTTGAGAACGGGTAAGACCTCAGGTTCAGACACGTCTAGAGATGTCTCTCCTTCTGGTTTATCCGGTGCTTCCTCAGGGTCAGGCGTTTCAGTTGACGTTGTTTGATTGAGTTTTTCTGGTTCCCAAACCCCGACAATTTGGACGTGCAAGTTACCGTCTTCTTGCCTTGACCGGGGATAAACAACCCAAAGGTGAGCTTGGTCTAAGTTCAAGTGATTTTTTACCAAGCTCATTACCCGACCCAGTAACACTGCATCAATCAATGTTCCATCCGATGCCAGTAATGTGCCCCGCGTCAATTGCTCCGCAGAAGGCATATATTGTCCCCGTACCAGTCCGATCGCTCGGTACTGCATGGGTTCACTGGGCGGGGGAATCGGTTGCTGTCGCTGGACATCTAGTGGCATTGTCCCGGTCGAGTCAACTGTAGTATCTGAATCTGAACTGGTAGTGTTTGGAGAATCACTGGCTGGCGTTTCTGGGTGTGGCGGGTGCACACTGGATACCTCTGGCGACGGGTCACCAGAGGACTGGGGTGAGTCGGAAGACCGATTCACGAGATAACTCATATAACCTCTAACCTCCTAGCGGCGGAGACACATTCCCTCATGGGATTTGGGCTGACTTCAGAAGCATCGTCTTTTCAACACTAACCTGCTATTCGCTGACAAGCCAAGGAACAATGTCCATAGACCTTGCCATCAAATAGCAGGAAGGTTAGGGAGCTTGATATCAGTCTGCCCATTGTACAGAATGCAGTGAGATGACTGGTATATCCGTAAAGTTTATGGAATCTTTAATCGGAAAAGCCTGCACTTGATTAGATCCAGGCTGAATGTCTAGGCTCAATGCTGCCAATATTCTGGCATGGTTCATGTTCTGAACACGGTAAAATCACCAAGTCAGTTCATAATGTCAAATAGAGTTCAAGAGAGTTTCGTGTCTCAAAAGCGTAGTCCCTGGTTAAGTGTAGTGTTGGTGCTAGCAGTGCTAGCATTTGTAGGTTTTTCGATGCTTCCATTGCTGGGAAGCGTCTTTCAGGACAATAAACCTACTGCGTCAGCAACAAAGCAACCTGGCTTGGACGATCAAGCTAAGAGTTGGGAATTGGTTTTACAGAAAGAACCACAAAATCAAACAGCATTACGAGGACTACTGGAGGTACGGCTGAAGCAGAGTGACATCAAAGGGGCGATCGCTCCTTTAGAACAGCTTGCTAAAATCAATCCCGACCAAACTGATTATGCAGTTTTACTAGCCCAAGCCAAACAGCAAACTGGCGATCGCGAGGGAGCAGCTCAAACCTATCGCACGATATTGACCGCAAAGCCAGGGAACTTGAATGCGCTGCAAGGACTTGTAAGTCTGCTCATGCAGCAAAATCGCCCAGAGGCGGCAGTTGGTTTGTTGCAAGATACGTTAAAAACAGCAACGCCAATCAATGATATGAAGCCGGGAACTGTTGATATTATCTCGGTGCAGCTGTTATTAGGTCAGGTTTACGCCAGCCAGAAGCGTTATACTGAAGCGCTGACTATTTACGATGAGGCGATCAAAGCTAACAAAGAAGATTTTCGACCCGTACTGGCTAAGGCATTAGTTCTGAAAGAACAGGGGAAAATTGCTGAAGCTAAACCCCTCTTTACAACAGCAGTATCTCTAGCACCTGCTCAGTACAAAGACCAAGTTAAACAGTTAGCCTCCGATACCCCAGCCCCGACCAGTTCGACTGCTCCATCTCCCGGTAGTGAGCCTGGGGCAACCCCAGCCCCGACGAGTTCAACTGCTCCTGGTAGTACGCCTGCGGCAACCCCGCCACCAACCAGTTCGAGTTCTACCACTCCTAGTAGCACACCTGAATCTCCCCAATAGGTTGTGGGTTGTTAGCGATGGGCAGCCCTCACCCTAAATCCCTCTCCCCGTGGGAGAGGGACGCATGAAGTCTTGCTCCTCTTATTTAATACTTGCGCTCTTGTGGCTCAAACATGGTAATTGCTACGGGTCGATAGCTTAAATCGATGCCAGCCGGAGAGTAATAAACCATTGTATGTTTGAGGAAATTGGCATCATCTCGTTCGGAATAATCCTCGCGGCAGTGTGCCCCGCGACTTTCTTGCCGATTCAGCGCAGCAGTTAGGATAATTTCTCCAACCACCATTAAGCTACGGAGTTCCAAGGCTTCGATGATTTCAGTATTCCAGGAGTTACCTTTGTCATCCAAGTAAATTTGCTGGTACTGCTGTTGCAACTGTTTTATCTGGTTTAAGCCCTCACGCATTAATTCTTCACTACGGAAGACGCCGCAGTGTTCGGTCATACAGTCTTGGAAGGTTTGACGCAGGGAACCGATGCGAGTTGTTCCGGTTTGGTTAAGGAGGGCATTAATTTGTTCTTGGGCAGCGCGGAGGTAGGATTGCTCGTCAATTTCCGGTAATTTACGGTTTTGGACGTATTGAGCGATCGCTTTTCCGGTTCTTCTACCATAGACGACGCACTCCAACAGAGAATTACTTCCCAGGCGATTTGCCCCGTGAACGGAAACACAAGCCGCTTCACCCGCAGCAAAGAAGCCCTCAACTAGTCCATCAGCACCGCTACGCACCTGACCATCGGTATTGACAGGTATCCCACCCATCGAATAGTGAACGGTGGGGCGGACTGGCATCGGCTGATGTACGGCGTCGATGCCTACTAGTCGGTGTGCTTCCTCCCAACAGAAGGGAACCCGACTCATTATTTTTTCTTTGCCCATGTGGCGCAGGTCGAGATAGACGAAGGGGCCACCTGCACTACCATCGGGATGAATGCCCCGTCCGGCACGAATTTCACGGGTAATTGCGCGTGAGGTAATATCACGAGGAGCGAGTTCCATCTTGCTAGGCGCGTAGTTCGCCATGAAGCGATCGCCTTCACTATTGATCAGATACGCCCCTTCACCCCGCACCGCCTCGGAAATCAACACACCTACTGGATATAACCCCGTTGGGTGAAACTGGACAAACTCCATATCCTGCAAAGGTACACCCGCAACAGCTGACATTGCTAGACCATCACCTGTAGAGGCATAGTCATTCGATGTGGTGTTGTATACTCGCCCATAACCCCCAGTGGCAAACATTACTGCCTTTGCCCGGACTACTAGGAGTTGGGTGTCCAGGATGTGGAACATCAAAACGCCTTTGACTTGGGCATCTTCCAAAATTAACTGCATCACGTACCACTCATCGTAGATACGGACGCCGTTATGCCTCAGGTTATTGACCAATTCGTGCAGTATGGCGTGACCCGTCTTATCTGCCGCGTAGCAGGTACGGCGATGAGAATGCCCCCCAAACGCCCGTTGTGCAATCCGACCGTCGGGTAAGCGAGAAAATAGCACGCCCATGTGTTCCAGGTCAATTACCACATCTGGGGCTTCGCGGGTGAGGATTTCTACAGCATCTTGGTCTGCTAGATAGTCGGAACCTTTAACGGTATCGAAGGCATGGGCTTCCCAGGTGTCGTCGGCATCTACATTTTTGAGTGTTGCCGCCATGCCTCCTTGGGCAGCGACGGAGTGGGAACGAATCGGGTGCGTTTTGGCAACGAGGGCTACATCTAGGCTTGGGTCAATCCGTTTAATTTCCAGGGCAGCGCGACACCCGGCTAAACCGCCCCCGACAATAATGACATCGTGTTCTCGCATTCTCAGTTTAGTCGTTAGAACTCTCTCTGTGTTTATGGTGACACTTATGAAAAATCCCTACCCAAAGGCAGGGAACTTCTTAATTGTTTGTCTGTTGCTACTGAAAAATGATTTTTCTAACTTGCTGCCTGGACGGGTTTCTGGACAGGCGTAACTCCTTGAGTTGTCTGACTCGTCTCGCCTGCGACCATCGGAGTAACCTCAATATGGTTTAGCAGTGTGGTTACGAAGGCAAAGAGCAAGAAGGGCAGAGACAGTACCAAGATTAGCCCGACAGTCGCTAAAGCGTAAATGTGGCGCTCGGCACTCCAAAGCGCTAATGCAGAAGCGAGGCTGAGGAAAATGACGATTAACCAAACGATTATTTGTCCGTATATGTCGCCAAAGCTCAGGGTGCAGCTGAGGCGATATCTACTAAATTGATCCATAATCTCCCTCGACACATTTCTTTAAAGATTAAGGATAAGTGCCTCACTCAG
>DATNQT010000249.1:0-22240 GCA_036703885.1 Candidatus Sericytochromatia bacterium | reverse complement strand
TTCAGGCTAGCGTTATGTGGCTGTAACTATCATTCAATTACCAGTTTGTAAAGATGAACTGGGAGGTGGAGGAGGAATATCTTCTACTGTCTTAATAGATATTCCGTTTTTAGGTAGGCAAGCATCCATCTCTTGCTTGTTTTTTATAATGTCTCGGTGCGCCCAAGCTAATTTGTTGCTGGGCAGTTTTACCTCTACCCAGCCTCCTATCGTCTGTTTTCCAGTGACAGGAAGCGGCTCTCTTAAAGCCTCAATAATATTATTCCGGAAGGGAGCCGGCTCAGAGCGTAAATTGCCATTCACTGAAACTAAGCAATCTTTACTTTCTGGCGATGCACTGGGACTAGGGCTAGGCTCCTTGTCAGACTTTGTCGTCGTGGGCGATGGCTGCGGTGAAGAGTTCGGTGACGATGATACTTTATCTGCCGGAGCTGTGGGAGGTGCTACTGCTGTACGAGTGGAGATACCAATCGCCAAAACTACTGTGGCTAAAGCTCCTATGATTCCAACTGGTAGAAGGAATTTAACAGGGAAAGTAGAAACAGCAGGAGAACTGGTTGGTGAACCTACTAAGATCGATGATAAATTTACCGCAGGAGTTGGATTTGATGGCTCTACGGAAGGTATTCGTGTATGGTCTGGCAGCACAGTATTAGGGGTTGAAGGCGTTGAGTTCCCTTCACTCTCACTACCGAATTTTGCTAGCTCATTAGCATTATCTTCAGATACAGGAGTTGGGTTTGTCGGCTGTACGGGAAGTACTGGTGTGTAGTCTGGTAGCACAACATTAGATGTTGAAAACACCGAGTCTCCTTCGCTCTGACTATCCCATGCTGCTAGCTGATCAGCATCATCTTCAGATTGGGAAAGATTAGCTAGCTTCAGTGCCATGCGTTTTTCAATTGGTGCTACATCTTCATCTCTAAATCCCAGAGACTGTTGAAAAATCTTCAACTCCTCACGCTCTTGAGTACCCAAAGGGTAACCCTTGCTGATTGCTTGCGCGAACTGTTGCTTATAGCGCTGCAATTTTTCCTGGTATTCTTGATAGGGTTTAAGGACTTTAGCTTCAATGGCAGTACAATCTTCAGAGGTTAGCTGCAAACTCTTTGCAAGTTTGTTTAGGATATAGCGACCCGCTTCATTAATCTCTCCAAGGTTTACCCAATTTTCGGCTTCTTTGCGATATTTGACTATTGGGTCACCGATGGGTACATTGAGGAGCAGAATTTTAGAGCCGTCCTCGACGGGATAAAACTTTGGCTTGATAGCAGGAGCCACTACTTGAACTTTCTTGCTAGCGTACTCATGTAACTCATCAACCGAAATCCAACCATCCCGATCTAAATCCGCTGCTCCCGTTTCAATTCCCTCAACTAAGTAACGAGTGTAGACTGAGGAGTCAAAATCCTCTAGCTCAAAGGAATTTGGCGCAGAAGTGAAAGACGTGAGCATTACTCGCCCATTACCACCCAGTTGATTTTTGATGTCTGCCGTGTTATGAGGGTTTACCGTCATTTCCTCAGCAGATACGTGGGTCAGGCAACAGTCTAGGATTAGCACCTGGTGAGCGCAGGGGCTGTTGATCATAAGGTCTTGTACAAAACTTGCGGAAATAGCGCTGACCCGAATCAGCTCTTCTCTAGGGTTGTTGCAAGTGATGGACGTTGCAAAGTAGAGTTTACCCCTATCGTCCTGAAGAACGTGACCTGAAAAATAAAGTAGTACCAAGTCATTTTTATGGCGCTCTGAAAACAATGTTTCAATCGCTTCCCGCATTACTGGAGGATTAGGATTAGAGAGCAGTTTCACCTCATCAAAACCGTCCGTCTCAGAAAGCTGCAAAACTTGCTGTACTGCCTCAACAGCTTTTACTGCGCTAGGGAGGGGGTTCAAACCAGACCCATACTCACTAACGCCAATCACGAGTGCTATTTTTGCCATTTTTAATTTTCTACCCGGCTACCAATTCCTGTGCGTCCTAGTCTGGATAATGAAAGACCATTGCGAAGTTAAGATTGGATGCACCTACTGTCGTAGCTTCTTGAAGGCGATTAAGGGTAGACGCCACTGATTCAACATAGGTATTTACTCAGTTATACCCTGCTACAAATGCAGTATCCACTCAAAGTGTTAAATCTGGGAAAGTAGCGATCGCATTTTGGCAACTGCCTAGTACTACAGTGACATTCAGTTTAAGAGGGTTCCCGACAACAGCTATGTCAATTCGTCCCTAAAATCCGTTTTTTTGATCTTTTAAGGAATCTTCATCAATATCGTTGGTAACATCATCAGTTGAGGCATTGCGCGGTGTGGACATTATTGACGCTATACCTAGCACAGATATATCTTCCAATTTCACAGCAGTTGGTTCCTGTCGATGGATACGAATTTCGTCTAGGCGCGGCCCTTGGGCAGAGATAACTGTCAATTCAAGATTGTCGTAGTGGAGCGTTTCACCCTGTACCGGAATCTTCTGATACTGGTAAATCAGAAAGCCTCCCAAGGTTTGGTATTCATCAAGCAAGGGTAAGTTTAAATCCAAAAGTTCGTTGACGGTTTCCAAGTCCATTTGGGCTTGTACTAAGAAGGTTCGGTCGTCCAGAATTCTTACAGCCAACTCTTGTTCACTTTCTGTTCTGGGGTCATCACCGATAATTTTAGCAATCATATCTTTGAGGGTGACTAACCCGACAGTGCCACCAAATTCATCAACAAGGATGACCATTGCCAAGTGCGATCGCTGCATCAAGGGCAATAGTTGATTGAGGGGGGTAAATTCCGGTACAAATCGAGCCGGACGAATCCACGACCCAATCGGTGTATCTAGCGCTAGCTGCCCTTGGGATAAGGGTTCAGCCAACTCTTTTAAGTAGATAATGCCAAGAATATCATCTAAGGATTCACCCGTAACGGGATAGCGAGAGTGACCCGTTTTGGCAATTTCCTCAAGCATTGTCTGGAAAGTAGCGGTACTGGGAAGGGAAACAATGCTAGTGCGAGGAACCATCACCTCTGCCGCCAAAACCTCACCAAACTCAAATACGTTGTTGAGGATTTCTCGTTCTTTGGCTTCCAGTCCAGTCGATTCGCGCTCAGTGGTAATAATTAGCTGTAACTCTTCTGACGTTACCCTGTTATACCAACCCTGACCCGTATATTGAATGCCTGCAAGACGTAAAAGCCAGCGAGTTGATTGGTTTAAAATCCAGATGAATGGATTAAAAACACGCGCAATAACAAGACTAGGGGGTCCCAGAAACCTCGCTAACTGCTCCGAGTAAAGTAAAGCGACAGATTTAGGGCAAAGTTCACCCAGAACAATTTGTAGATAGGCGATCAGAAAAAATGTCAACGGGATCGATAGGGAATGGGCAAGAACTTGGCTAAGTTTTCCTGGCAAGGGCAGTTCGGCGATCGCCGTTGCCATAACATTGGCGATCGTACTTTCCGCAATCCAGCCCAGTGCCAAACTCGAAAGAGTAATCCCTATCTGAGTTGTAGAGAGTAGCCGCTCAATACTTCGTTGCAGTGATTGGACAGTCCTCGCCTGAACATCACCCGCTTCAACCAGCTGATTGATACGCGATCGCCGCACCGAAACCATCGAAAACTCAGCCGTGACGAAAAAGGCATTGAGCGCAATCAGTAGTAGCACCGATAACAAACGCAGTAGAATGTCTCGACCGCTCAGGTTAGCAGAAACACTCACTGTTAGGAGAAGCATCAGGTTGGCAACCCTATTCAAGGTAAAAGGTAATATCAAGTTCGGTTAATTACTTTCTATATAGTCTTTTTTTTGTCCTCGATCGTCACTCAACAGGTTAAGGACAACGGATTCTTAACCGATAACAGCAGTATTCAACCGAACTTGATATGAAAGGCAATAATTGCCTTACCCGTTGCAATTCACCGCGCCACGGGAATCTCAGACATTTTCAACTGAAGTTTTTGGTCGGGATAATCCGTCAATGTCATTGAAAGCTTCTTAGCATCCTCTAACAAAGCGGTCGGAATACTCACCGTACCTGAAAACGCCTCTCCAGTGGGGGGCAATTCTCCTGGCAAGCCCTCTGTAATTGCACTTAGAGCACGACCTTGGTCATCCGTAACATTCAAAAAGCTGTAAAGAAATCGTACAGCATTCTTTCCATCGTTCTTCATGCTGACATTCAGCAATAAAGAACCTCCCTGTTGACTGGCAGAACGTACCTCTAAGGTTACTCCCCGATCTTGACTTTTGACAGGTAACTTTTGATTAGGACTTGTCGTTGTAAATGATGCCTGTGTAGCAGAAGGCTCAGGCGACGGCTTCTTCTCCGGCTGAGTTTTATTAGCTGGATCGTCCTTTTTCTCAGCGCTATTTGCTTTTGAGTCTTTCCCCTTGCCGTTGATGTAGTCATTAACGCTTGTCAGGATATCCTCTTCGCGCAAAATCTTGACACCCTCTTTACCAATAGAAACCTGCTGATTTTCCGCCAGCTTTTTGGTAGGACGGACATCGGGTTGAGTAACGCCTTTGAGGGCTTCATGACCTAGAGTAAATCCCCACATTGCACTCACAAAACCGGCACCTAACATCATTGCCAGCAGAATTAAGGTGAGCGCTACAGTTGAGTTAAATTTCATCAGTGATTTCAGTGACTCCGAATTGCTGTACAACTGCCTGTAGGCGATACCTGCCGGGAGCATCTGTCAGCTGTTCGATATTAGAATAATCAATTGCATGGCTTGATGCCACAACAGGCAAAACCATTTCTATTTGATTTGTCTGTTTTAGCACTTAATCTAGAATAATGAATAGAGTATCCAGGGTTGGCCGAGCGGTTGAGGCAGCGAACTCATAATTCGCCCAAGGCAGGTTCAACTCCTGCACCCTGGATTTAAACACTTGCTTTTGTTGAAGGCTCTAGTACGCCACTACCGGGGTGGCAATGTCTCAAAATTAAACTCAGTGCCCTCCACACGATTGCGAAAGCGGCTGGGGCTGTATAAAGTCCGTATAGAGGAATTGAAAGGGTTAGGCAAATCGGGCGTACGGATTATGGGGTCGCTGGAAACCTGCTGTTCTAATGTCTCTGTATAGAGGCGATTAATCCGCTCGGCATCCCGCTCCAGTTCCAGCTCTGGAAAACCCGCTCCCCCTGGTAAACCCGGACCAATAATATATCCGATTTGACGTAGGATCGAGCGGTTGCGGTAAAAGTCTCCGGATTCCTCGAAGAAAGACCGATTGAAGGCTTCTGGAACTGTTTCTAGACGAATTGGCTCATAGCCTGAAGGGTCAATTTGTGCCATTGCAGCAGAAGCCAATACACTAGAGGCGGCAGCAACTGTCAACGCACTGAGCAACTGAGTTAACCGCATCTGCATAATCCTCACACTCACTTTTTCCCAATAATATCTGATATTGGGGTTAAGTAGAGTTGGGAACGGTTGACGATTAACAGTCAACAGATGCGTAGCAATTTAGTGAATTGGTATAAGTAATGATTGACAAAATCCAACAACCTCTTCAATCCAACGCTTCCACAGATTTAACGTCTGTGCGCCAGTTACTGCTGGATTTGTTTTGCCACTTGGCTTATAAAGAGGGTGATTTTGTTCTCTCTTCGGGGCAGCGCAGTTCTTATTATATTAATGGCAAACAGGTAACGCTCCATCCCCAAGGCGCTTTAGCCATTGGGCGTTTGCTACTATCCCAGTTACCAACGGATACTCAGGCTGTTGCTGGCTTAACTCTAGGGGCAGACCCAATGGTGAGTGCAGTAAGTGTGGTTTCGGCGTATGAAAATCGACCGATACCAGCGCTAATTATTCGTAAAGAAGCGAAAGGGCATGGCACGATGGCTTACATAGAAGGGCCGAGCCTGCCACCGGGAGCGAAGGTGGTGGTTTTAGAAGACGTGGTGACGACAGGGCAGTCGGCAATGAAGGCAGTAGAGCGACTGAGAGAGGCAGGTTACAGCGTGGAGCAGGTTATTGCCTTGGTAGATCGACAGCAGGGGGGTGCTGAACTTTATCAGGCGGCTGGCTTGAAGTTTGAGGCGGTGTTTTCAATTGTAGAGATTCAGGAACGCTGGAGACAGATAGAAAACCGAGCGACTGAAGCTTAAGACAATGGTGATTAAATTTCGACGTTCTCAAGAGCAGCCGTTGCTGGATAATGAGGCGATGCCCCAAGGGGACATTGCCGAAGGCATCGCTGCCTGGATTTTTTTAGCACCTGCCCTTATCCTCCTCGGCATCTTTCTCCTGTGGCCGATCGCCTATCTGTTTTATCTCAGCTTCACGACTGGCAGTTTCACCTCTGAGGGTGTGAGATGGGCAGGCTTGAGAAACTATTTGCGCCTAGTCCTCAACCCCGATTTTTGGCAGGTTCTCGGCAATACGATCTACTTCACCCTTGCCACACTCATTCCCAGTTTAATTATCCCCTTGGGCTTGGCGGTTCTCTTGAATCGTTCATTTGCCCTGCGGGGACTACTGCGAACTGCCTATTTTATTCCCTCGATTACCTCTCTAGTAGCGGTCGGATTGGGGTTTCGCTGGCTGTTTCAAACTGAAGGACCAGTCAATGCACTTTTAAATGCCTTTGGCGTTGAACCGATTCCCTGGCTAGGTAGCAGCACTTGGGCAATGCCTGTACTGATTTTATTAAGCAGTTGGAAACAGCTAGGTTTCAACATGGTGGTATTTTTAGCAGGACTGCAAGCTATTCCTCCCAGTCGTTATGAGGCAGCTGAGTTAGATGGTGCTAACTCGTGGCAAAAGTTCTGGCACATCACCCTTCCAGGATTGCGACCCACCCTGGTTTTTACCACAATTACTACGGCTATTTTTACCCTCCGAAGTTTTGAGCAAGTTTATATCATTACGGGTGGTGGGCCTTTAAACTCCACAAATTTACTGGTTTACTACATCTACGAAGAAGCGTTTGCCCAGTTTGATTTTGGCTATGCCGCTGCTGCTGCCACCGTATTACTGGGCTTTACCCTTGTACTGGTTTACTTACAACTGCAAACTTGGGGGGATGAAGGGTGAAAAAGAGGTGTCATATCATTTGGTTAAATGTTTAACACTTATCGGTGAAGGGAGGTTTTAGTGTAATTTGGGAGAAGCGAGCAATACCTGTCTTTTAGCAGTTTCTGGAGAACCGGGTAGCTACACGTTATGAAAAGCGAGCAGATAACTATCTTGGTATGTTGACGATTGCTGCCATCATATCCGGGTTGTGAGTTTGCAGGCACGCCCTAGCTTTGCCCTTTTAGTTTTTTACGCTGGAAACTCTTACTGCCGCCGCTACGGTCGAACGGTTCTGCTTTTGGAAACAGGCGCTTCTCTATCTGTTCGTAGCTATCCTCGAAGTCACACTTGCCGTAGAGGGGGCACTTGCTACAGTATGCAGCTTCTGTATATTTTTCCAGATTCTCGCGGTTGAAGAAATAAGGCTTTTGGCTGAAGGTGCTGGCAACCCACTGCCATGAGAGGTTGTTGCTGGCTGGGTCGCCATCCAGGAGATGTTCCAAAAACCACTTTGCTCCAGTCTGCCATCGGATGTGTCGCCAATGAACCAGATAAGCTGCCATCCACATCCGTCCGTGGTTATGCAAGTATCCCGTTTCCCGCAAATCGCGGCTGAAGCTGTCAATGCAGACCATTCCTGTAGTTCCTTCTGCAACGTCAGCAGGGAGTTCAGGAACGTAGGTTTCGGCAGTATAGCCTGTTTTGTACTCTTCTTGGTCTTTCCAGATAGCGTCACCTTTTTCGGCATACAGTCGCTGCCAGTAGTCCCGCCAACCGAGTTCATTAATTAATTTTTCAGCATCATTTTGGTCTTGCACTTGACTAAGTACGAAATCCCGTACTTCTGCTAAACTCAAAACCCCGTAACGGATGTAAGGCGAGAGTCGAGTCACTTTCCCACTCAGAAAGTTACGGGATTTCTTATATCCAGTTGGGTCTACTTTCTTTAGTGCCGCTTCGGCGGCTTTTCGTCCCCCCACGAGTTCACTGACGCAGTCATCCCGATTTACAGCATCAGGAAACTGTTCGCGGACGTAGGCAATTAGCTCGTCGCGGTTGGCAAACTCTCGTCGCATATCGCGATTATTTATTTCGCTCATTCTATAGATCTTCCTCTACATAAAGAGCTAGTCTGACTTCACCACCAGCACGGAACAAGGGGCATCGGTAACTACCTGGCTACTAACCGAACCTTGCAAAATTCGATTTAGCCCCGTCAGTCCGCGAGTTCCAATTACAATTAAGTCCGCTTGATGAATATGGGCAAGGCGAACGATTTCAACAGCTGGGTCGCCGCTGACAATCTCTAGTTCACTTTCACACGGGAGGTGCTCTTGGTAAGATTGCAACTGCTTTTCAATCTGTCGATAAAGCAGTTCCTCTGAAGTTTGAGGTCGGTCAACTGCCATTTCCATGTCCGAGTCCGGCGCGGGAATAACATGGGCAAGGATGATTTTGGTAGCTGGCTGTATTTGAAGTTCATCAAGACTCTGAATCACGCGATGTGAGACTTCTGAACTGTCGAGGGCAACAAGGATTGTTTTTAGCACCAAAATCTCTCCTATCCGCGATCGCCAAAGCTGATCGGTTTTTAGCTATTGGGATTGTTCTGTTCGAGTAGACTTACTCCAACCTACTTTAGTATAAATACTCAGAAGTTGAAGCAAGTTTTCTTGTTGCGCAAGAAATTATACCTGTGCCTCTCTCCCTCATTACAACTGAAATTGGTGAAAAACTTTTGCCGAGCTGCAATAGCTCAAAGCGAACTAATCATCGAGATTTCCTTGTGTTCGTAAGCGTACCGAGTCACCGTGGGACGGCAAACCTTCAGCTTGGGTAAGCGCTTGAATTGCACTAGCTACCTTGTTGAGAGCTGTTGGTGAATACTGAATTAGACTGGAGTGCTTCATGAAGGTTTCAACACCCAGCGCGGAGGCGTAACGAGCAGCACCGGAGGTGGGCAGGGTATGATTTGGACCTGCCAGATAATCTCCCACGGCTTCGGGCGTGGAGTGCCCTAGAAAAATTGCTCCGGCATGGCGGATTTTTTCTAATAACTCCCAAGGTTCGGCAATTTCTAATTCCAGGTGTTCGGGTGCAAACTCATTGGAGAGTTCAGCCGCTGCCTCAAGGGAATCAACCACTACGATTAAACCGTAGTGAGCGATCGCTTTTTCTGTCAGTAGCCGTCGCGGATGGTCTTGAAGTTGCCGTTCGACTTCTCTTTGGACTTGTTTTGCCAGTTGGGCATCGGGTGTTAGAAGAATCGCCGCTGCCATTGGGTCATGTTCTGCCTGCGCCAACAGGTCGGCGGCAATGTATACCGGGTTAGCTGCCTTATCAGCAATCACTAGCACCTCAGAAGGTCCTGCCAGGGAATCGATTCCCACGGTTCCGTAGACCAGTTTCTTAGCTAGGGTGACATAAATATTGCCGGGACCTGTAATCACATCGACTTTGGGAACGGTTTCTGTCCCGTAAGCCAAAGCGGCAATTGCTTGTGCTCCCCCTACTCGGTAAATCTCCTGAACTCCGGCTTCCTGTGCCGCCACCAAGACAGCGGGATTGATTGTTTTATCCGGACCTGGGGGCGTCACCATCACAATTCGAGGCACTTTAGCGACCTTCGCTGGGATGGCGTTCATTAGTACCGTACTGGGATAGGACGCCCTGCCACCGGGAACGTAAAGCCCCGCGATATCTACTGGCGTGTAACGTTTGCCCAAGACCACATCATCATCGGCAAAATGCACCCAAGATTTTGGGACACGCATTCGATGAAATTCTTCAATTTGTTTCCTCGCCAACCCAATCGCATTGAGTAATTCCTTAGACACCTGTTGATAAGCGGCATCTAGTTCTGACCCGCTGACCCGCAGTTGCTCAGGACTCAAGATTTGTTGATCGAATTCTTCTGTATAGTGCAGGAGCGCTTTGTCTCCCTGGCGCTTTACCGTCTGTAAGACTTCCCGCACCGTTGCCTCTTTATGGACAATTTGGTCTTGGGAAGTGCGATCGCAGATACGCCGCAATTCGGTTTGTGCCTCAGCCTGCTGAGTAATGATTCGCAGCATGGAGTCGGAGTGCCCATCACTAGGTATTACTCGTCTGAGACTGATTCGAGTAAGCATTCTCTACTAGAGGAGCTTATCCTACCCAGTCTCTCTCCTATAGCTTAACCTGGATTTTTCTAGGGTCGCGATACTTTACACAATAGAGATGCTATATTAGTGATTCTGGTATTTTGTTTCTTATCGAAAGAAAGTTTTCTCTAAGGCTACTGTGGCTAATAACAAGTCTGCGATCAAGCGTATCCAAGTTGCCGAACGCAACCGAGTTCGGAATAAAACTTATAAGTCAGCCGTGAAGACGCTGATGAAAAACTACCTGGCTGCCGTAGAGACTTACGCGCGTCAACCAAGTCCAGAAGCGTTGCAAGAAGTACAAAGCCGCATGGCATCGGCTTACAGCAAAATTGATAAAGCTGTAAAGCGGGGGGTACTCCATACGAATAACGGCGCTCGGAAAAAATCCCGTTTAGCAAAAACGCTTAAGCGGGTAGAGGCTCGACTCAATCCCCCATCAGCAGAGTCCTCGGCTTCTTAGGGTAGCAGTTGCTCTGGCAGAGTCACTGATAAGAGTCCCTCTAGTCTTTCTCAGGGTAGATTTCAAAGCAATTGGGTGTTGGTAGTGTGGAAAGCGATATTTCCTAGTCAGGTTATCGCTACATCATATTGAAAAGCTACAGCATATTGAAAACATACAGCAGGTTAAGCTGATGCAGTTGATAGACACTCATGTCCATATCAACTTTGATGTCTTCCAGTCAGACCTGGAAGCCATAAGAGACCGCTGGCGTGAAGCTGGTGTGGTCAGGCTTGTCCATTCCTGTGTGGAACCGACTGAATTTGCTAGCCTTCAAGCCCTAGCTGACCGATTCCCGGAACTTACGTTTGCGGTAGGGTTGCATCCCCTAGATGCCCAGAAATGGACGCCGCAGATGATGACACAGCTCTTATCCCTAGCTCGTTCTGATGCGAGGGTAGTAGCAATTGGGGAAATGGGGTTGGATTTCTTCAAAGCGGAGAACCAGCAACAACAAAAAGCGGTATTTGAAGCCCAACTGGCGATCGCCAACGAGTTAGGCTTACCCGTAATTATCCACTGCCGCGATGCCGCTCCTGTCATGCGAAGCCTCTTGCAGGATTTTGCAGAACGGATGGGGTCAATCAGAGGGGTGATGCACTGTTGGGGGGGCACGCCCGAAGAAACTCAGTGGTTTCTGGATTTGGGCTTTTATATTAGTTTTAGCGGCATTGTCACCTTTAAGAACGCTACCCAAATCCACCAATCGGCTGTGATGGTGCCGAGCGATCGCCTTCTTATTGAAACGGATTGCCCGTTCCTTGCTCCCGTTCCCAAGCGGGGCAAACGCAACGAACCCGCCTACGTCCGCTACGTAGCAGAATGCGTTGCCCGATTGCGCCATGTCTCGCTAGAAGACCTGAGTGCCCAAACCACAGAAAATGCTTGTAAACTCTTCGATCTGACTCTTCCTCCCGAACCCACGGCTACTACCGAATTCCATCATTCTAGGACTTGCTAACATCCAATCTCTCCAATCCAGTTTCTTTGCGGCATAATATATTAAGAAGAGTTACTATGAATAAAATTTTCCCTCCATCTACCCAATTGCTGCCACAACCCCAGACAAGACCCCCCATATAGATTCGACACCTCGATTGCTGGTAAAACAGCATTGGACTCTTTAAAAAGAGCCTGCTTCATGCTTTAAGACAGTAGTCATTTCCAAAAATCATCTTGTTGCTACCACAAACAGAAAACTAAACGTCCTAGTTGCTGGAAACTCGTTGGATTGTAAAACCAACCCTCTAGCAACGCTTTAGCTGTTCGTACATATCGTCTATCCAGATGGATGAAATCCCGCCGCTCTCTGTGGCGTGGTATTCTTTGGCTCGGATCGTAGCCCGACGCTGACTCACCCCTGACATAGGAGACGCATGACTAATCAAATTTACACCACCCCTACTACTCAGTCTTACCTTGCCTCCAACTATATGTTGCCGGACTTAGTAGAGATTCAGCGTTCCAGCTTTCGCTGGTTCCTGGAAGAGGGGCTAATTGAAGAACTGAATAGCTTCTCGCCCATCACCGACTATACCGGAAAGATGGAGCTGCACTTCTTGGGAAAAAACTACAAGCTTAAGCGCCCCAAGTATGATGTCGATGAAGCGAAGCGGCGAGATAGTACCTATGCCGTGCAAATGTACGTTCCCACCCGCCTAATCAACAAAGAAACAGGCGAGATTAAGGAACAAGAAGTCTTTATCGGGGATTTGCCCCTGATGACCGACCGAGGCACGTTCATCATCAACGGTGCTGAACGAGTGATCGTGAATCAAATTGTTCGCTCCCCCGGAGTTTACTATAAGTCCGAAATCGATAAAAACGGTCGCCGTACCTATAGTGCCTCACTGATCCCGAACCGAGGCGCATGGCTGAAGTTTGAAACGGACAAAAACGATTTGGTGTGGGTACGCATTGACAAAACTCGGAAACTATCCGCTCAAGTTCTCTTGAAAGCCTTGGGACTAACGGATAGCGAGATTATCGATGCGATGCGCCATCCCGACTACTACCAGAAAACCCTTGATAAAGAAGGGAATCCCAGCGAAGAAGAAGCGCTGATGGAATTGTATCGGAAGCTGCGTCCGGGTGAACCCCCAACAGTATCCGGGGGCCAGCAACTATTGGATTCGCGATTCTTTGACCCGAAACGCTACGACCTCGGACGGGTTGGTCGTTACAAAATCAACAAGAAACTGCGACTCTCAGTTCCGGATACGGTACGAGTGCTGACAGCTCAAGACATTTTGGCAGCGATCGATTACCTGATCAATTTGGAATTTGATGTCGGTAGCACCGATGACATCGACCACTTGGGCAACCGCCGGGTGCGCTCGGTGGGCGAACTGCTGCAAAACCAAGTGCGCGTAGGACTCAACCGTTTGGAGCGGATTATCCGGGAGCGGATGACGGTAAGTGATGCAGATACCCTTACTCCGGCTTCTCTAGTAAACCCGAAACCCCTAGTGGCGGCAATTAAGGAATTCTTCGGGTCTTCGCAGCTGTCCCAGTTTATGGATCAGACAAACCCATTGGCAGAACTTACCCACAAGCGGCGTCTTTCTGCTTTAGGTCCTGGGGGTCTGACGCGGGAACGAGCGGGTTTTGCGGTACGAGATATTCACCCTTCCCACTACGGACGCATTTGCCCGATTGAAACGCCGGAAGGACCGAACGCGGGTCTAATTGGCTCGTTGGCAACCCATGCACGGGTAAATGCCTACGGGTTTATCGAGACGCCGTTCTACCCAGTGGAAAATGGGCGGGTACTCAAAGACCAGCCACCGCTCTACATGACTGCCGATGAAGAAGATGACCTGCAGGTCGCACCGGGAGATATCCCGATGGATGAAGAAGGTCACATCATGGGTGAGTCAGTGCCAGTACGCTATCGGCAGGATTTCACCACCACGACGCCTGACCAAGTGGACTACGTAGCGGTATCCCCGGTGCAGATTATTTCGGTGGCAACTTCGTTGATTCCATTCTTGGAACACGATGATGCAAACCGCGCCCTGATGGGATCGAATATGCAACGGCAAGCAGTGCCATTGCTGCGACCGGAACGTCCTTTAGTGGGGACGGGTTTGGAAGCCCAAGCCGCACGAGACTCTGGAATGGTTGTGGTGTCTCGCAGCGATGGAGAAGTGAGCTATGTGGATGCTCGCGAGATTCGGGTCAAGGACAACACGGGTCGCGAAATTTCCTATGAGATTCAGAAGTATCAGCGCTCAAACCAGGATACCTGTTTGAATCAGCGTCCTTTGGTATTTGAGGGCGATGATGTGGTTACGGGTCAGGTCATAGCGGATGGTTCTGCTACCGAAGGCGGAGAACTGGCACTGGGACAAAACATCCTCGTTGCTTATATGCCTTGGGAAGGGTACAACTACGAAGACGCCATCCTGATTAGCGAGCGGTTGGTGATAGATGATGTCTACACCAGCATCCACATCGAGAAGTACGAGATCGAGGCACGGCAGACCAAACTGGGTCCGGAAGAAATCACTCGTGAAATTCCCAACGTTGGGGAAGATGCCCTGCGTCAGCTAGACGAAACGGGGATTATCCGGATTGGTGCTTGGGTGGAAGCTGGGGACATCCTGGTGGGCAAGGTAACGCCGAAAGGAGAATCCGATCAACCGCCAGAAGAAAAGCTTTTGCGGGCAATCTTCGGGGAAAAAGCCAGGGATGTTCGGGACAATTCCCTACGAGTGCCAAACGGTGAGAAAGGTCGCGTTGTCGATGTCCGTGTCTTTACCCGCGAACAGGGGGACGAACTACCACCGGGAGCCAATATGGTTGTCCGAGTGTATGTGGCTCAGAAGCGGAAGATTCAAGTGGGCGACAAGATGGCAGGACGCCACGGCAATAAGGGGATTATTTCCCGGATTTTGCCGATGGAAGATATGCCCTACCTACCAGATGGCACCGCGTTGGATATCGTCCTCAACCCCTTGGGCGTACCGAGTCGGATGAATGTCGGTCAGGTGTTTGAATGCTTGCTCGGATGGGCGGGTGAATGCTTGGATGTTCGATTTAAGCTGACGCCGTTTGACGAAATGTATGGTGAAGAGTCCTCTCGTAGTACGGTTCACGGCAAGCTGAAGCAAGCCAGCGAACAGGATGGAAAAGCCTGGTCGTTCGACCCAGAGCAGCCTGGGAAAATCACTGTGTTTGATGGGCGCACGGGCGAAGCTTTCGACCGACCGATCACGGTAGGTAAAGCTTATATGCTGAAGCTGGTTCACTTGGTTGACGATAAGATTCATGCTCGTTCAACGGGTCCATACTCACTGGTTACTCAGCAGCCGTTGGGTGGAAAAGCCCAACAGGGTGGTCAGCGCTTTGGAGAAATGGAAGTGTGGGCGTTGGAAGCTTTTGGTGCAGCTTATACTCTGCAAGAGTTGCTGACGGTGAAGTCGGACGATATGCAGGGGCGCAACGAGGCACTCAATGCGATCGTCAAAGGTAAAGCCATTCCCCGACCAGGTACTCCTGAATCCTTCAAGGTCTTGATGCGGGAATTACAGTCTCTGGGACTGGACATTGCGGTTCACAAAGTAGAAAACGCTGAAGACGGAAGTAGCCGCGATGTAGAAGTCGATCTAATGGCAGATGCAGACCGTCGTCGGACACCTAGCCGACCTACCTATGAATCTTTGAACCGTGAGGAACTCGAAGAGGATGAAGTCTAGCTTCGTCATTGCTCATTAGTCCTTGGTCGTTGGTTGTAAAAGACCAGCGACTAAGGATTAATGACTAAAAATTAAGGACTAAGGACTAATAACTAACCTATGAGACATCAGCTAGAACAGCGGTTTGACTACGTCAAAATTGCGATCGCTTCTCCGGAACGCATTCGTCAGTGGGGAGAACGCACCCTCCCTAACGGTCAAGTAGTTGGCGAAGTTACCAAACCAGAAACCATTAACTATCGAACGCTCAAACCCGAAATGGATGGGCTTTTCTGTGAGCGAATTTTTGGTCCTGCCAAGGACTGGGAATGCCATTGCGGTAAATACAAGCGGGTACGTCATCGGGGCATCGTCTGCGAACGCTGCGGTGTAGAAGTTACCGAGTCTCGCGTGCGCCGTCACCGGATGGGCTACATCAAACTAGCAGCACCCGTCGCTCACGTCTGGTATCTCAAAGGCATTCCCAGCTACCTTAGCATTTTGCTGGATATGCCCTTGCGAGATGTAGAGCAGATTGTCTACTTCAACGCCTACGTCGTCCTCAATCCAGGCAACGCCGAAAACCTCAGCTACAAGCAACTACTCACTGAAGACCAGTGGTTAGAAATTGAAGAGCAGCTCTATAGCGAAGATTCCCAACTGACTAATGTTGAGGTCGGGATTGGCGCTGAAGCGCTACAACGACTGTTACAGGATGTGGAGCTAGATAGTGAGGGCGACCGACTCAGGGAAGAAATCGCCACCGCTAAAGGTCAAAAACGCGCCAAGCTAATCAAACGCCTACGGGTGATTGACAACTTTATCGCCACGGGTTCCCTAACGGAGTGGATGGTGCTGACGGTAATTCCCGTCATTCCTCCCGACTTACGCCCGATGGTGCAGTTGGATGGTGGTCGTTTTGCCACCTCAGACCTTAACGACCTCTATCGGCGCGTGATCAACCGCAACAACCGATTGGCGAGGTTGCAAGAAATCCTGGCTCCGGAAATCATCGTCCGCAACGAAAAGCGGATGCTTCAAGAAGCGGTGGACGCGCTGATCGATAACGGACGGCGAGGACGCACGGTTGTTGGAGCCAACAATCGCCCCTTGAAATCCCTCTCTGACATCATTGAAGGTAAGCAGGGGCGCTTCCGGCAAAACCTCTTAGGTAAACGGGTTGACTACTCCGGACGTTCGGTAATTGTTGTTGGTCCCAAGCTGAAAATTCACCAGTGCGGTTTGCCCCGTGAAATGGCGATCGAACTATTCCAACCCTTCGTCATCCATCGGTTAATTCGTCAGGGTTTGGTAAATAACATCAAGGCGGCTAAAAAGCTGATTCAGCGAGGCGACCCCAGTGTGTGGGATGTCTTGGAGGAAGTGATTGCGGGTCACCCAGTCATGCTCAACCGTGCACCCACCTTGCACCGTTTGGGTATCCAAGCATTTGAACCGATTTTGGTAGAAGGTCGCGCAATTCAACTGCACCCTCTAGTCTGTCCTGCCTTCAACGCTGACTTTGACGGCGACCAGATGGCAGTTCACGTTCCACTTTCATTGGAATCCCAAGCGGAAGCACGACTGTTGATGTTGGCATCTAATAATATCCTCTCACCTGCAACGGGACGCCCAATTGTCGCCCCTAGCCAAGATATGGTACTGGGATGCTATTACTTGACGGCAGAAGACCCGACGTTTAGCAAAGACACCAGCCGCTATTTTGCTACCCTGGATGACGCGATCAAAGCCTACGAGCAAAAGCAAGTGGATTTGCACGCTTATGTTTGGGTGCGGTTTGACGGCATTGTAGAGACACAAGTCCCGGACAACGAGGTCATTTCTACGGAACGCATGAGCGACGGCACGGTGACCAAAATTTACCGAGAACGTCGAGTGCGGGAAACTGCGGATGGAGAGCTACTTTCTCAGTACGTGCGCACCACTCCAGGTCGGATTGTTTACAACAAAGCAATCCAAGACGCGCTGACGAGCTAGTCATGGGTCATTAGTCATTAGTCATTGGTTATTTGTCAAGATGTTGGGTTTGAGGAAGGCTTGAAGATTCAGGTAACACCCAACATCTGTAGACAGCGCCTAAGGACTAATGACTAATGATTAAGGACTGATAACTAATGACTATTTACTAAAGAGTAAGCAGATGGCAGACCAAAAAGAAATGATTTTCTATAACCGGGTCGTCGGTAAAGGCCAACTCAAAAAGCTTGTAGCTTGGGCTTTTACTAATTACGGCAGTGCCCGGAGCGCCCAGATTGCCGACCAGCTTAAGGATTTGGGATTTCGCTTTGCAACTCGCGCCGGAGTCTCGATCAGCGTCGATGACCTGCAAGTGCCGCCAATTAAACGTCAGATGCTAGAGGCGGCTGAAACCGAGATTCGGGCAACAGAAGCCCGTTACACGCGGGGTGAAATTACCGAAGTTGAACGCTTTCAGAAAGTTATTGATACTTGGAATAATACGTCCGAAGCCTTGAAAGACGAAGTAATCCGTAACTTCGAGGCAACCGACCCCTTGAACTCCGTCTACATGATGTCTTCATCTGGGGCAAGAGGAAATATGTCTCAGGTGCGGCAGTTGGTAGGAATGCGGGGTTTGATGGCAAACCCTCAAGGAGAAATTATTGGTTTACCGATTAAGACCAACTTCCGGGAAGGTTTAACGGTAACGGAATATATCATCTCATCCTACGGTGCCCGAAAGGGACTGGTAGATACGGCGTTGCGGACAGCTGACTCTGGCTATCTTACCCGCCGTCTGGTGGATGTTTCCCAGGATGTGATCGTGCGGGAAGTGGATTGCGGTACGCCACGGGGCGTCACCGTGAAAGCCATGACCGATGGCGATCGCATTTTGATTCCCCTTGCCGATCGCCTCTTGGGTCGAGTACTGGCAAAAGAAGTGGTTCACCCGAAAACCGGTGAAGTTATCGCCGAGCGCAACCAAGATATCTCCGATGACTTGGCAAAAGAAATTGGCAAATCTGGCGTCCCCGACGTATTCGTGCGATCGCCTCTGACCTGCGAAGCCTCACGATCAGTCTGCCAGCACTGCTACGGCTGGAGTTTAGCCCACGGGCACATGGTCGATTTGGGAGAAGCGGTTGGTATTATTGCCGCCCAGTCGATTGGTGAGCCGGGAACTCAGTTAACCATGCGGACATTCCACACAGGTGGGGTCTTCACTGGAGAAGCCGCACGGCAGGTGTTATCGCCCGCTGACGGCGTTGTGCGCTTTTCCAAAAAACTCAGAACCAGGGGTGTACGAACTCGCCACGGAGAAGACCGCGAGCAAGTTGAAGTTGCAGGCGACCTAATTTTTGAACCCACTGGTAGCAAAGAAACCCAAGTATTTCCCGTCACTCCCGGTTCCTTGCTGATGGTTTCCAGTGGCGACCAAGTCAAGGCGACTCAGCTAATGGCAGAAGTGGCAACGGGCAAATCTCGTCTCTCCACGGAAAAAGTAACCAAAGACGTTGCCTCAGACTTAGCAGGAGAAGTGCTATTTGCTGACTTAGTACCAGAGGAAAAAACCGACCGACAGGGCAATACAACCCGAATTGCTCAACGGGGTGGTTTAGTTTGGGTTTTATCGGGAGAAGTTTACAACTTACCCCCAGGTGCAGAACCCGTGGTCAAGAACGGGGATGCGGTACAACCAGGAAGCGTTCTGGCAGAAACCAAGTTAGTTACCGCTAACGGGGGTGTCGTTCGCCTTACCGAAGGTAAGCGTGAAATTGACATTATTACCGCCTCTGTGCTACTCGATCAAGCGATCGTGCGGATAGAAAGCACTGGAGGTCGCGATCAGTACGTGATTTACACCACCAACAACCAGCGCTTCTTGCTCAAGGCGACGCCGGGAACGAAGGTGCTGAACAACCAAGTGGTGGCAGAACTGATTGATGACCAGTACCGAACTCAGACGGGCGGCATCATCAAATATGCCGGAGTGGAGGTTGCCAAACGTGGTAAAGCCAAGCAAGGTTACGAAGTCATAAAAGGCGGTACTCTGCTGTGGATTCCTGAAGAATGCCACGAGGTCAACAAGGATATCTCGCTGCTTTTAGTGGAAGACGGTCAATATGTAGAAGCTGGAACTGAAGTCGTCAAGGATATCTTCTGCCAATCTGGCGGTATCGTGGAGGTCGTTCAGAAAAATGACATCCTCCGGGAAATCGTAATTAAGCCCGGTTCTCTGCATCTGGTTGATGAAATCCCCGCCGCCTTTATCCCAGAAGGTCAGCTAGTCTATCCTGGCACGGAAGCTGTACCGGGAGTCTCGACAGAAGAACTACGTTACGGGGAAGCGGTGGAAACACCGGAGGGTGCAGCGCTACTCTTGAGACCTGTGATTGAGTTTGCGGTGCCCGATGAGCCGGATGTGCCATCTCAGGCTTCGATCAACAGTAAGGGCGAAGTGGGAGAGTCTGCCCGTAGTACGACGGGAATTGAACTCCGAGCGGTACAACGTCTGCCTTACAAAGATGGGGAGCGAGTGAAGTCGGTCGAAGGACTGGAATTGCTACGTACCCAACTGGTGTTGGAAATGACCCAGGAAGCTGTTAGCGAACATCCGGGTTCTTCTCAACTTAGCGCTGATATTGAGCTGGTAACGGATGAAGACTCTGAGGATATGCGGTTGCAGTTGGTCATCCTGGAATCTTTAGTGATTCGTCGCGATACCTCTGCCGACCCCTTGGGTGGTAGCACGACGACGCGACTTCTGGTTGGGGATGGGGATGAAATTGCACCAGGGGCTGTAGTTGCACGGACGGAAATTCAGTGTAAGGAAGAGGGTGAAGTTCGAGGGATTCGAGAAGGTAGCGAAGCAATCCGTCGGGTGCTGGTGGTACGAGATGCCGATCGCATTACAGTACCGCTGAACACCCCGCCCAAGGTTAAGGTCGGTAACTTAGTTGTATCAACAGATATGCTTGCTCCTGGAACACCCGCCCCAGAATCGGGTCAGGTGGTTCAGGTGAACAATGATTCTGTAACCTTACGGTTAGCTCGTCCTTACCGGGTTTCTGCGGGTGCAGTATTGCAAATTGACCACGGTGACTTAGTGCAACGGGGCGATAACCTGGTGTTGCTGGTGTTTGAACGGGCGAAGACGGGGGACATCATTCAAGGTTTACCGAGAATTGAGGAACTCCTGGAAGCACGTAAACCCAAGGAAGCCTGTGTTCTAGCCAGACGCCCTGGTGAAGCTCAGGTGGTTTACGAACAAGACGAAACCGTTGATGTCAAAGTCATTGAGTCAGATGGTGTCGTTGCCGATTATCCAGTTGGTCCTGGACAGAATGCGATCGTTTCGGATAGTCAGCAAGTGAAGGTGGCGCAAGCGCTAACCGATGGACCTGCTAATCCTCATGAGATTCTAGAGATTTTCTTCAATTACACTCTGGAAGGAAACGGGGTGTACGAGGCTGCGCTGGTTGGACTACAACAGGCACAGGCATTTCTGGTCAATGAGGTGCAATCTGTGTATCAATCTCAAGGGATTGATATTTCCGACAAACACATTGAGGTGATTGTCCGGCAGATGACTTCTAAAGTGCGGGTGGACGATGGTGGTGATACAACCATGCTGCCAGGAGAACTCGTAGAGTTACGCCAGATCGAGACTGTGAATGAGGCGATGGCAATTACTGGCGGTGCTCCGGCACAGTACACACCTGTGTTGTTAGGGATCACCAAAGCCTCACTCAACACCGATAGCTTCATCTCAGCAGCTAGCTTCCAGGAAACGACTCGCGTCCTCACGGAAGCCGCGATTGAAGGGAAGTCTGACTGGCTGAGGGGTCTGAAGGAGAACGTCATTATCGGACGCTTGATTCCGGCAGGAACTGGATACAATGCCTACGAAGACTCTACCGCCAATACTTTGGATGCCGATTACTCTGGTGGTGGTGCTGGAATGTATGGCTATGGCGATCGCTTTGATGCGGAATTAGACCAAGATGACCCTCTAGATATTGTGCTGGACGACCGGACAGCCCGCACTTTCGGCTTAGAGGAGCGGGCTGGTTTTAGTACTACACCTCCTACTGGCTTCTCACCCGTTCTGGATGATGAGGACCCCGTTCTGGATGACGAGGAGGGCGATTTTGATGATGACTTGCTGGACGATGACAGTGAGGAATAATGCGATCGCACATCCTTGCTGATGCTCTAGGATTATGAGAAAGGGCGACCCACTGGGTCGCCCTTATTTGTTTCTAATTCAGGATGTAGGGTTTTCTCAGTAATAATGAAGACATGGAAGCACTAGAGGTTGATAACCTCAAAAAAACTTATCGCTATAGTGGCAAGCTTGTTGAAGCCGTGCGCTCTGTCTCCTTAACCTTAGCAGTAGGTGAGGTGCTAGCTTTTCTCGGTTCCAATGGAGCAGGTAAGACAACCACCATTAAGATGATTGCAGGGCTAATTCGACCGGATGCTGGTCGAGTTCGTATTGCAGGCGTTGACCCCCACCGCAACCCAGCAGCGCTGAGACTCGTGGGTGCTGTGCTTGAAGGTAATCGTAACCTTTACTGGCGACTGACCCCAGAAGAAAATCTGGAATACTTTGGTGTTTTGAAAGGGCTGAGTTATCGAGAAGCGCGTCGGCGTGGCAGAGTACTTTTAGAACGATTTGACCTCCTATCGAAGCGTCGCACGGCGGTTCAATCGCTTTCACGGGGGATGCAGCAAAAGCTGGCACTGGCAGTGGCTTTAGTCCACCAACCGAAGCTGTTACTCTTGGATGAGCCGACTTTGGGGCTAGACGTGGAAGCGACTCAGAATGTCAAAGCTTTGGTTCGTGCGATCGCATCTGAAGGTTGTGCTATTCTTCTGACGACTCACCAACTAGACATTGCCGAGGA
>DATNQT010000248.1:0-5461 GCA_036703885.1 Candidatus Sericytochromatia bacterium | reverse complement strand
CCCCACCGATTCATTACAGATGAGGGGCGTTTTTGCCTTACGCCCCTACCTACAAATTCTTGAGTTTTCTCCCTTTGTAATGCTATTTACACGGCAACCCTAGCCCCGTTTTGACCGCCAAGGACCCCAGATAGCAAAGGTAATGCCAGGAGTTTGAATATTGACAAACATTGTTTGACCGTTAGGTGAGAAGCAGGCTCCAGCGAATTCGCTGTCATTAATCGCGTTACGCGCAAATTGATAGAGTTGACCTTTGGAATTTACCCCGACTACATATTGGGTGTCTCGACCATCCTCGCAGATAAATAAATCGCCAGTAGGAGCTATGACAATGTTATCGGGAGCCTCTAAGATATTTCGATCATTGGGTTCGACAAATAGTTCGATGGTACCGCCTCGTTGAGGGGTTCTTCCAGGGACGTAGCGCCAGACCTGACCTGCTCCAGCAGGACCACCATTGGTGCAAGTAAAGTACACCTCACCATTGCCATACCAGGCTCCCTCTCCTCGCGTAAACCGGGCAGCTCCTTTTTCATACCCCTGATAGCGCACCCCAGTAGGGGCATTATCATTATCTGGGTTAGGGTTGTCGATGGTAACCCATTCAACCTCTAAAAGCTCACCTACCTGAATAGTTTGAGCAGGATTGTTATTGGTATTGACCTTTGGTTTACCCTTAATGACTAAAGCTTGCAAGAAACCTCCTGCTTTGAGGTTCCCACGTTGGTTAGGAACAAAGCGATAGAATAAGCCATCTCCTCGGTCTTCAGTTTGATAGATAATTCCAGTTTTGGGATCTACTGCAACAGCCTCGTGATTGAAACGACCCATCGCTATCAAGGGTTGGGGACTCACTAGCCCTTGTGCATTTGCAGGAACTTCAAAGTTGTAGCCGTGCCACCTGGTGAGCGCTGCGTTTGAGGCTGGAGTGGAGACATCCTCTTCACAGCTAATCCACGAACCCCAAGGGGTTGCTCCACCCGCACAGTTTCGGGTAGTACCAGCTAGCGAGGCGTAATGCTCGATCAGTTCCTGATTTTGTCCAACAATCAGCGTGGTAGTGCCGCCTTTACAGACCGCATCGTACTTAGGCGAACCGACAACTTCTGTACTAGAGTCTGGACTTAGTTCGTGATTGCGAACCAAAATAACGTTTTTATCCGCTCCACGGAAAGCAGCCATTCCATCATGACCACCTGGTACTGGATTACCATCGGTCATAATGTCGCCTGTGCGAGATAAGGCTCGATATTGAAATCCTTCTGGTAAATCTAATAAGCCATTGGGATCGGGTACAAGCTTACCATAACCTCCTCCACGGACTAATCGACCACGGGTTGGGGCGGCATAAAGTGCCTTTAAGGGGGATGCAAGAATAGCAGTTGCGGCTCCTGCACCTGCTAGGGTGACAAATTGACGGCGTGAATAAGCCATTACGGACTCCGTATTTGAACGCTTGAACAGACTATCAGGCGTTCATCAACCCTGGGGAAAGGTTTGATTAATCTCCAGTTAAATCATATTTAGTGAAGTCTCTAAGAGCGATCGCCTTTCTGCCATCTCGTCATTATTCAACCTACAAGTCACGCAGGAAGTAAAAGCGATCGCGCCCTCCATCACTACTGACTTCGACTCACCTCTCATCTTTGAGAAGAAATTAGAGAATGTTTATCCAGATTATCTGGCAATGCTACATTAACGTGGCAACTCAATTCATGATGGAAAGAGTTTGCAGCTCCATTACACACTTTTTCTTCCCATGCAACAGTTGTCCCTTCCTCTGACTTTACCTAGTACTGAGCCAGACAAAGTTATCTGGTTTCAGAAAATGTTGCAAACGCTTGGTATCAGCTATTGCCCCGCCTGGTCTGATCGCTTTGGTCAATCTCTGCGCCATTGGTTTAGAGAACAGGGTCATTCTCCAATTAAGACCCTGAGCTTGTTCTCTGGCGGTGGAGGATTAGATATCGCCTTCCATGATGCTGGCTTTGATATTGTTCAAATGATTGAAATTGAAGCAAAGTATGTACAGACCCTAAAGAAAAATTCACTACCTGGAAAATGGTTAGAGAACTCAAAACCCCTGTGCGTTGATATCCGACAATTTTTTCCCAGTCATGAGCTAAAGGTAGACTTTATTATCGGTGGTCCACCTTGCCAAACGTTTTCTGCCGCAGGGCGTAGAGCCTCTGGAGTTGCAGGAACCAGTGATTCTCGCGGTACTCTTTTCAAAGAGTATATCCGTTTACTCACAATGCTTCAGCCAAAAGGGTTCCTCTTCGAGAACGTTTATGGAATTACTGGAGCGCAAAAAGGAGAAGCTTGGAAAGAAATCCAATCATGCTTTAAAGAAGCAGGTTACACCATTCATTTTCGTGTTCTTGATGCTGCTGATTATGGTGTACCGCAACACCGCGAACGCTTATTTATTGTTGGACTGCGGGAGGGCAATTATCTATTTCCACAACCAACTCATGGTCCAGATTCTCCTGATCAAGAACCTTTTTACTCATCAGGAGAAGCCGTTAAAGGGCTGATTACGTCGGAGCCAGAAGCGGGTATTAAGGGACGCTATGGACACTTACTTACACAGATTCCACCGGGGTTAAATTACAGCTTTTACACAGCAGAAATGGGACATCCTAACCCAGTATTTAGTTGGCGCTCAAAGTTTTCTGATTTTCTCTACAAAGCCGATTCTACAATGCCAGTGCGAACTATTAAAGCACAAGGAGGACAATACACTGGTCCCTTCAGTTGGGAAAACCGTCGATTTACTATTGCTGAACTAAAGCGACTACAGACAATTCCTGATGATTATGAAATCGTGGGCAATCACCAAGTTTGTATTGAACAGATTGGTAATTCAGTCCCGCCTCAGTTGGGGCGAATTTTAGCTCTTAGTATTTTGGAGCAAATCATGGGGGTAACGCTACCCTTTCCTATGCAATATTTGTCACCATCAAAGAAACTAGGATTTAGACAGCGCAAGCGTCAGCTAACAGAAATCTACGCTCAAAAGGCTAAAGCCGCAATAAGCCAGATAGTAGGTGCTAATGACAACTTAGCTAGGACTGAACAGCTACCTATAAAATCATCACAATCTTATGTAATTCATAAGCAATCTGTACGATTCTTATCTACTGATTTTGATTGGATTGAAAAAAAGATACCTCACAGCGTCAAAATCAACGTGAAATATGAACTGAATAATTTTGATTGGACGATTACAGCACAGAATGATGAAATTGATACAGAAGAAAATCAATATGTCATTGAGATATCTCCGGCTTGGGGTTACGATTGGATTCTAGGTATTAATAAAGTCAAGCTATGTGCTAACAAGCTAGGCAAGTGTGTATTTACAGCACTATGGAAAGCATTTGAGGAAAAATTTGTTGAAATGACAGGAATGGCTGACTTGGTTCAGCTTTCTGGCTATTATCAATACAGTCCACGAATTAGTGGAGTTTTAACTTTTAACCCTAGCTTAAATATCGCTCCTTTTTGGCGGGTTGTTCAATGTGTCGTGAGCGGGATAGCAGTCGCAACTCAACTATCAGCAAAAGAGCTAGCATTGCTCTGGGGAGTTAATCCTGATGATACATTTTCTTACCTTCAGGATCTACGTGCTATGGGTTACGAAGTGAGAAATCACAACACGAATCCTCAGATATCTACAGGAAAGTATCTTATTCCCTATACTTTTCCAACATTGACACCAAGAAGTGTACAACTTCGCAAAAACTTAGGTAAATGCGATGATTGAGCCACACTTGCGGGTATTTAGGGATAAGAGTGAGTTAGTACTACCCGATGGCACAACACGAGTTTTCTTAGAAGGTGCCATGAGTCAGTCAGCAAAGTTAAAATATCAAAAAATAACGGGAGAACTATCTACAGGTTATTTAGAAAAACAGATTATCAAGTGTAAAGATAATTTAGCTATTATTGATTTTTCTCAACTCAGCCAGATTCATATAGCTAATTTCAATGTACTTGTAGAATCAGTAACCAGCGAAGTTGGTAGGGCGCTGGTAGGTTTGACAGTTCTACAGTTATGTGTAAAAGCAATTGAGCCAATGCAAAGCATTAGATTGCATAAAGGTAGTGCTGGGAGAAGGGACTTTTCCTGGTGTGACGGTATATCAATGCGCTCTCTTGATAAGCAATATATAACTCCAGTACTGCGTCAATATGATTTACTAAGACTGAATGCCGATGGATTTATGATGACACGTAGCCTAGCAGAAAATTATCCTTACTCGCCAGTGTACAAAGCTAATATTAGAGGCGCTCGTCTAGAATGGATTGGGATTGTGGAAGGTATTGAAACCAATGAAATTATTCCTGAACCTGCGCTGCATTATTTACTATCGCAACTTTTAAATAGAGCCAATGCGTTTAAAGATTTAGCTTTTCAAACAATAGAGGCTTTACACAACCTTTTAGACAAAGCTGAATTAATTACGGAAGGAAGTATTGTCAAACTTATATACAGACATATCAATGAATCTGATTATGCTGCGAGAATTATGGAAATTGCGATGCACAGTCTCATGCAGGCTATGCAAGACTGCCAATTTTTACCATATGGCTCATTAAAGCCTCTTTCTCAGATGCGTTCAGCTAATAAAAAGCATGGAAATGTCGGTGATATAGAAATATTAGAAGCCAGACAAATTATTGAAGCATGGGATGCAAAGTATGGCAAAGCTTACTTACGAGATGAACTAGAAGAACTAGCAGAGAAGCTTGAAGCACATCCAACTGTTGTTATGGCTGGATTTGTAACCAGTGTAGAAACTGAACGACGAGAAGAATTAATGTTGCGGTGTCAAGAAATTGAAGATTTATTTGGTATCTCTCTAGAAATACTAACGTTTAGAGAATGGATTAAAAAGCAATTTACTAGAACCCTTGTAGAGGGAATAGTGACGGAGCAAGAATTAGCGGAAGCCTGGATTACAGCTTATACAGAGTCATTAGCGCAAAGACGCCGAGATATGGCTCCGATTGATGAACCATGCCATCAGTGGCTCACTACTTTGAAGGGAATTCTGGAAAATGCATAAGTTTTCATAAAAAATAAAGATTTGCAATTTCCCACAACCATGAAATTCTTAGGAATTGACCTCGCCTGGAGTTCCGGTGCAAGTGGATTATTCTGTCTAGAATGGTCAAATGGATCGGTTGCACCTACTAGATCTAAGCCTTAAGCAAGCAATAACAGACATCCATAAATGGGTAGAGAAATCGACTTCCCCCACTCAACCAACCCTCATCCCCAACGCCACAGGGATGCGCCTACCCGACAAACTCACCCACAAACACTTCCGGCGCTATCATGCCGAATGCTACCCCGCCAAGGCTGGGGCTACACAAACAAAACCTGCCTACGCAGATTTCAGGGGAAATTTACTCTGAGATAATTTTGCAAATTGAAAACGGCAAACTCAAT
>DATNQT010000247.1:0-25210 GCA_036703885.1 Candidatus Sericytochromatia bacterium | reverse complement strand
TGATACTTGCTGCAACTGAGTCGCTATCTTCTGAACTTTGGCAAATCGATTTAGTAGTTCTCGAACCGAACCCTGGAGTTGCTCGTTCTGGAGAGAAAGACCATTACGGTTAATGGCAAGCTCACCCACCAAATTATTCATCCGTCCCAATCGCTATGAGTCAACCCGCACCGAAAGATTAGTAGTAGGTGATACTTCATCTTGACGGCTGGACGAAGGTACTGGAGTTAGTTCCTTACTACTAGCCTGAGTCAACTCAGCAGATGGGTTAACCTGGACTATTTCATCAGGAATTAGCCGCTGGGGAACTAAACTGCCTGCATTCAATGCCGTAGAAGAATTTGCAGCACTAGAGCCTGTATTAGGGGAGTGAGCTATTCGTTCAGAGATGTCTTGAAGCGATGGCAGGCTCTCAAAAATCTGCTCAATAGATTGAAGGGTTTCTTTTAAAGTTTCTGGTGTATCTCTATTTTGGGATGGGGAAGAATCTAGCTCTATTACCAATTCTGGCACTAGCATAGCTGAGTCATCCGGCACAACTTCTATCTCGGAAGTGACAACAGCGTTACCACAAACTTCCTCTAAAGAAGGTAGCTCTTTGGCGGCTTCTTCAACCGCAGATGTGGCATCAGCTACCCATTCCCTACTGATTACAGGAGACTCTGGCAAATCAGTATCAGTATCGACCTCAAATGCGATCGCTAGACTGTCAAAAATGGATTCAGGAGAAACCGTGAATATCTCCTCTAAGTCCCCATCTGCATCAGCCGTTGGTGTATCCTCCGGCACTTCAGCAACAGGTAGTTCCTCCATTTCCATCTGGAGAATCAAATTAGTGTTGCCAAAGATATCCTCAAGTAAGGCCAGGGTGTCTTCTCTATCTTCAGGAATTAGCTCTGTATCTGCAAGCGATGCGGCTACCGGGAGGGCAGTGTAGTCGGGTATGTCAGAAACGGTAGTGTCTGCCAATGCCATTAAAGCCGCAGACGGTTCCATCGCTTGCAAGCGTGTACCTGCAAGCACCGCTTGTCGGACGGCTTGAAAATCACTCAGCGCTAGTTGTGCAATTTCTAAAGCGCGACTGGGGCGAGCTTGTAGTGCGGCTAGGGTCGTTGCAGCGATCGCTTCTAATGCCGGCTGATTGAGTAACTCGGCAAACCCAGCAAACACCTCGGCTTGTGCCCGTAATTCTCCCGCCACCTCGTAGTCAGATGGATGAGCCACAACAGTAGCGAGGTGTTCTAGTCCCTGACTTACATCTACTTCAAAGATCGACTTGGTCATATCGATTCCCAAGTCACTTGAGCTAGGGATGTAATTGTCAGCCTGGGTGAGGGCGTCTCCCAATTTTTCCTCAATCTGCACAAAGATTGGGTCACCGAGGGCTAAGGCTGACTCGGCGTCAAAGCGACCCACTGTAATCTGCTCCATTAAAGGCAGACGCAGGCAGTCGTAAGCTTGCAACAGTTGGGTTTCTAGGTCTGTATCGATTTCTAAGTCTTCGCTGTAGAGTGCCTTAAAGATATTTTCCAAGCGGTGAGCCAAAGTAGCGATCGCTTCTAGTTCGACGCTAGCGGCTCCTCCCTTGATAGAGTGGGCACCTCGCATTAAATTATGGACTTTGGCAGTATTTTTCTCCTGCCTCAGGGTCAGTAAACCCTCTTCGATCTCCTGCAACAGCTCAGGAGCCTCTTCTATGAAAAACTGATAAGCATGGTCGCGGATATCCGAGTTGATTGCCATGAATAGGTTAGAGGTTGGAAGGTTGTAAGAGTCTATCTGTAGCAAGCCTAGCGATTGCGCTCCGAGTCATGCCCGAAGGGCAATCGCGACGTTAAAATCAGGCAAAAGAAAACCTGCTGCAACCCATTAACTGACTTTGAATTGACCAACATCCTCTTGCAGTGCCTGAGCCACTGTTAGCAGTTGCTCAAAGGAAGACGAGACAAAGCTGGCTTCCCTGGACGTTTTTTCTGCGCTCGCCGCAACATTTGTCATAGTTTGGGTCACGGATTCTGAGGCTAGGGATTGCACAACCGTTGCTTGGGCGATCGCCTCAACCAATGTATTAATCTCACTGGAAACTGCCGTAATTTTGTTCAAACTCTGGCGAGTTTCATCCACGAGTTTCGTGCCTGTTACTACCTGCTCAGTACCCGCTTCCATCGCTACCACCACTTCATTGGTTTCCGCCTGAATCGCGGCGACAATCTTCTCGATTTCGCTACTCGCTTCTGCCGACTGTCGGGCAAGAGAGCGCACTTCATCAGCAACCACCGCAAAGCCTCGCCCTTCTTCCCCGGCTCGCGCTGCCTCGATTGAAGCATTGAGAGCCAGTAGGTTGGTTTGAGCGGCAAAGCTACTAATTAGGTTCACAACAGTAGAAATCTTTTGAGAAGATTCCCCAAGGTGTTTTACTTTCTTGGCTGTTTCTGCCACAGTTTCCCGAATTGCTACAATTCCATCTACCGTGCGGTTCATGGCAGCGTCACCTTCTTGCACGGTTTGAGTCGCTTGTTTTACAGCAGCTTCCGCTTGTTCGGCATTGGCAGCAACCAGTCGCACTGATTGAGCCATTTCTTGAGCCTTGGCAAGTGCTGCCACAATTTCCTCGGCTTGGCGCAAGGCTTCTGCGGATAGAGCTTGGACAGAGGCTTCATTGTTGCTGGTGGTTTCGGTTACCTGGCTGGCAGCTACTTGCACTTTGGTAACAATTTTCCGCAAGTTAGCTACCGTGGCATTGTAGGAGTCAGCGATCGTACCGATTTCATCAGCCGTCACTTTTGCCCGGATGGTGAGGTCGCCTTTACTGATCGGGTCTACTTCCATCAGCAGTTCCAAGGCACGCTGTTGCAGTTCTTCTTTGAGTCGGCGTTGCTCGTCGGCTACGGATACTTGTTCCTGCGTGAAAGTCTGTAGCTGAGAAGCCATCTCGTTGATGTTTGCTCCTAGCACGGCAAGTTCGTCTTCCCCTTGGACTTCCACACGAGTATCCAGTTCTCCCTGACCAATTTTGTCTACCGCCTTTGCCGCATCCAAAATTGGACGTGTAGCGCGGTTGGCGAGGAAAACTGCGATCGCTGCTAGTAGCACTGCTGTAGCACCTGTCCCTATTAATAAGGTCAATAGCAAGTCTCTTTGAGGGGCAAAGGCAACGGCTGTAGGACGGCTAACAATCAGACCCCACTTGAGGTTATATAACTCAGTGAGCTTTTTATTAGCAACGTAAGTGAAAATCTTCTCCCTGTTGTCTATTTTCTGGTTAAAGATCTGCGTCACTAATTGCTCGCCTCTTTGCTTGATTCCGGGCACGAATTGAGGAAATTCTGTATCCAGCTTTTTCTGAATGAGTTTTTGTTCGGAAGCTGCAGCAATTTCGCCTGTAGACTCAAGCAAATAATATTCTTGAGGTCGCTCTTGGGTACCAAACACCTTTTCAACCTCCGCCATAGAGATGCGGACACGGATTATGGCAATAGTTTGACCAGTGGCTTTATCCTTGACTGGGGCGGCGATAAAAAGACTATAAGTTCCAGTGGCTTTGCTGGGGCGCGGATCGGCAATGAATGGGCGATCCGTTTTCATCACTCCCTCAGTATATTCCGTCGCCAGGAGGTTATCAAGATCGAACTCCGCGTCCGAAGCGGCTATGACTTTTTTAGCCTTGGGGTCGTACACGACAATGCTATTGATGGAGCCGAAGGTCTGGATATAGCGATTGAGAATTTCGTCTTTATCTTCGCGAGTGAATATGTCTCGCACCTTGGCGACAGTCAAGAAATTCAGATTAGACATCAATATCGTGTTGGTATAAGCCTCTTGGACGAAGAGATTTAATTTGTCTTGCAAGTCATTAGCATTAACTTGCTCGTTTTGAATAATTTGCTGCTTAAGCCCTTGGCTAGCCGCAAAATAAGCGATTGTACCCACCGCGACAATGGGTACTGTACCAAGTGCGAGTGCTACTGCGATCGCTTTAGTTCGCAGACTCGCGAAGCGCCACCAACGTGTTGGATGCCGTTGGAGAGGATTTTTTGGAGTTTTGAAGTCAGGCTCCACCACTAAAGGTGGCTTAGGCAGTTTGAAAACTTGTTGCTCTTGGAAAGATTGCACCTCACCAGTAGGGGAATTATTGATTGTAGAAGTTTCCTCCTCAAGTTGAATATTCTCAAAGTAGGGACTACGACCGTTGGAATTCTTATCGGAGCTAGGCTTGGAAGGAATCTGAGTCATGAAACAAACCTCTTGAGCAGAAATAGAGAATGGGTTACAACTTGCTCGAAGTGCAAGAAAGACAAGACAAAAGATGTGAAGGCTGTGTAGAGGAAGCCCTGATCTGAGATGTTGAATTAGGATGAAGCCTATAAGAACCAGCTAAAACTTATGTAGGGCTGACGCGATTGACACTTAATAGGGAACAAAAAAGGGTAGGTTAAGTAGGCAATGTCCAAGATGCAGAGTAGCTTATTCGTCCTGTTATGGCTTAGGCATCGCCGCAACAATGGCTTTGCTATCAAGAACTACCAGCATTTCACCATTGGGTTTCAACCAGTATCCACGCAAAAACGGCATGAGTTCAGGGGTAACACTTGATGATAGCGGCGACTGAATCAAATCGGGATTGTACCACTCCATATCTTCTACTCGGTTGACGACTAGCCCTAACATCTGGCTTTTAGTATTAGTAGATATTGCCTGATTAGAATGAGCCTGTAACACAATTGCTGTAAAGCCTGAGATATGGCTAGCTTGTTGATGCCAGGGAGTAAGTCCTACTAAGTGACCTAAATCAATCATCCAGAGAATTTCACCCCGCCAGTTGTAAACACCCACAACCCAGGCAGGCATCTGAAAAATGGGTACAATTTGATTGCTGGGAATTGTCAGCACCTCAGTCAACTGTTGAGTCGGTAGCAGGACAGTTGTATTTGGGAAAAGATGAAACCGCAAAAACTGTTCGCTGGCTCTTGCAGAAGCTGAGTCTGTCGATAGTAATAGAGAATTTTGGACTGATAAAGATTCGGACATGGATGTTCTCTTCGGCGTAAGGGTTGTCCAAAAATAGCTAGGTTCAAGCCGAACTAGGTTTCGGCTGTGCTAACTTGCTTTTCCTGTAGGGTGGGCATAGCTCACCCTACTACCAACCCCGAATCAGACACGGATTTGGCGATAGGCTTATCGTTTGATTAGCCCCTTAACAGTACGTACAAATTCTTCCTGATCAACCGGCTTTGCTAGGTAGGCATCTGCTCCTTGTTTCATCCCCCAAAATTTATCCATCTGACCATTTTTGGTTGAGCAGATGACAACTGGAATATTACTTGTTGCGGCGGCATCTTTAATCTCACGGCAAACTTCAAACCCACTACAGCCTGGTAAAACAATATCTAAAATGATGATGTCAGGTTTTTGGCTACTAATTTTGGTGAGGGCTTCTTCTCCACTGCTGGCAGTCAAGACATTAAAACCTCCTTGCTGCAAACAGCGAGTCAGAATTTGCATATCAGTTAATGAATCTTCAACAACTAGGGCAGTACTCACAGAATTTACCTCGTTAATAAGTGATGGAAAGTAGTTATTGGCGATTGACGATGGGTTGTTATTGATAATTTTTCAGTTATTAGTAAGTGCTTATAAATAGACAAATACTAAATAACCATCAAAAAACAACTAATAACTAGTCGCGCCCTGAGCTAAGTGCTTACGAATCACAGCTAGAACTGTTCCAGCATCGACTGGCTTGCTCAGAAAATCTGATGCCCCAACAAGCTTTGCCCGAACCCGATCAACAATGCCGTCATTCCCCGTCAAGATTAAAATTGGTGTCTTACGGAAAGCCGGAAGACTGCGTAACTTAGAGCAAATTTCATACCCGTTCGTATTTGGCATGACTAAATCTAAAAAGATTAAATCCGGCTTACGACTTAATAGAACGGCGAAGGCTCGTAGACCATCATCTATCCCTACAAACTGATAGCCTGCTGCTGTCAGCAACGCTTCCATAGTTTGGCAAACCAATGGACTGTCATCTACACAAGCAACTAGCTGTTTAGTAGAATCTGCCAGTGTAGGAGGTGTCTTCAGGATAGGTGTATGAATAGGATTTGGTAAATCAGGAATGCTAACTAGTTCTACCAATCCTGAGTGAATGTATGGCAAGAGAGAATGACTTACTTGCACAATATTCCGCTTCATCTTTAAGGCTAGGTCATGCAGAGTATATTCCCCGTTTAAAACTTGAATTAGAGTTTGATAAACCTGTGTTGATGTGCGCTGGCGGAGTTCTTCTGGTTGCTTGATTACAGGAGCACTGTTGGGAAAATAGTTAGTAAGTTGAGCATCTTGCCAAGCTTGCCAAAGTTCAGCCGCTTTGGCAATGGCTTTCTGCACATCAATTAAGACTATTGGTGCAGATAATAAGTAATCTGGATCTTGGTTGATTTGATGAACCACACGCATAGCTTGTGCAACATCAAACAAAACCTCACTGATGATGGAGCCAATTACTTGAGCAGCTTGTTCGCTAGTGATTTTTTGCTGCGATACCCATAAGCACAACAGCTGATATTGCCAGTCAGTAGTGGAACTAGCTACATTAACTCCCGCTAGATTGGGAGGGAGTACTGAGTGATAAGCCACCATCCGAGGACAGTAGGCTGCTAAATTTCTCTGCCACCGTCTCATGGGATGAGTCCCGCCAGTAGCATATATTAAACTACCCAGGTATAAATAAAAGCTCCATTGTTGTCCCTTTGAATCTGTTAATACTAATTGACCACTGAACCGAATTTGCTTCAACGTTTTGAGAAACCGAATATGCTTCGATGCAGTAAATAGGTTAAGAGAAGCGAAAGGGGTGGTTTCGTTCACAACCGTCACCAAACTATCTCCGAGCTAATGGATAGGACAAATTGATTGACAAGATACAGAAATTTAGAAGCTTAAAAGCCCTTATAGACAGCTTAAATATACCTATTGTGTTTAGTAAACTGCCTCAATTTCACATTTACAGTATCTAGTTCATCTTAGTTAAATACGGAAGCCGTACTTTTAGAATTAGACTCTAGAAGCTGAGAAATACAGAATTAGTTCAAAGCCTTGTCATACAAGAGCTGAGTACCTGTATTACACAGCTCTTTACTATTATTAACATCGATTCTTACTGATGTCACCCCAAAAGGAATAAATTTACCATATTTTTATTCTTTACCAAGTTTTTAAAGGGGATATAAAAAAGACAGCATTTTGGCAAATCAAGGATAAATACCGTCTGAGATAAGGGTCAATGTATTTACCTTAAATAAAGAATATTTTTAATTTAAAAGCATCTCGAAGATTGAAGCTGTAGAAAAACAATTAATATTCTTTTATAAAGATATTTTAAAAATTTCTCTAACAACAATAAATACCTGAGCTAATGTCCACTGGCTCAGGTTGTCTAGTGGTACAACGTCAATATGACCGTTGAACACTAACGTAAGTTCCTTTTTACCTATGTCCATGTCCAATCTCACGACTGATATGTAATTTCACCCTTCTCTTTAGATATCAATAGAGAAGCAATCTCGTCCTGCTGCTCAAGCCTCTGACTAACTGGCGCAATGACAGGTTATAGATTTGCACAGAATAACAATTAATGTTATGCCTGCGATGCTTAGTATGAGTATGCCCTGAATGAACACACCTCAGTAGGAGTGTGTAATGCGATCGCCTCATCCTATCAGTAGAGGATACAGATATGCTCGTCGTTATTCGTGAAGCTGTAGAGGGTTAGGCGAATCCCTTCGGAATAGCTTCGCTTCACGCATTTTCTGTATATCTTCCTGGAAAAACCCCTCCCCAGCCCTCCCCATGAATCAGGGGAGGGAGCAAGATGAATTGTTATTTCTTGCTTCCCCTTAGTAAGGGCAACTGAGGGGGTTATTCTTGGGACTATTGCAAGGTGTTTTGTAGCTCATCCGGCGCTACGTCAAAGACAATTTCAAAGGGAACGCTTGGCATTAGTCGTCTCAGGACTTGCAGATGAGATTCAGCATCATTGCGGCGACGAAACCTCGCAACGATGCGCTGCTGCATATTAGGAAATAGACGGATGATGCACCAAGGACTCAGTTTCTCTCTGTAACTCAGGCTCAGGGTAGTGGCTTTAGGCTGTGACGTTGGTATTATAGGAAAAACCTCCCATTTTGTGGGTTGTAGTGGGCGCTCGCTCTAAAGTTTTCCAGGCTCCAAGAGCGATCGCCTTTGATTGTCTCTTTAATTAAAAATGCAATTGCATTACTTGTCAACATCAAAATGGGGCTAGTCAGGCTGCGGATTCGAGAACTTGCTGAAGAGAAGGGTTGGACATTGAAAGACGTTGCCGACCGTTCTGGGGTAAATTACAGCACAGTTGTCAGCTATGTTCGACGCGATGCGGGTATGGCTATGACTGATTTCACCGCAATCCAGAAGCTAGCCCGCGCCTTTGATGTGCAGATTGAGGACTTAGTTGAAGTTTTGGAAGATTAGGCGTTGGGGTGAGGTGGGAGCAATAGGAGGTTTAGAGCAGATTTCTAGGCTTTTTGCCCCTCAAGCACGAGATTGAAGCGCTCTCTACCTTCGTTATAATCCTTGCTTTCGTACCCCATGACATGGCGGATAATCCATTTTTGGGGTTTTCCGTCTTCTAGAAGTAATGCGATCGCACGACGCAATACTTCATCTTCATCTAGAAAGTGTCCCACAAACCACTCACAAGTTTTTGGGAAGCTACGTTTGTCGTCTGAAGCACTCAACTCAACATAAACTGCACTCAGCAAGACTTTGAATGGCTTTGTAATAAAATCCTCACTCCCCTGCCTCAGCATTGTCAAATCCTCCGGTTTGAGTTGACTGCTGTACTCAGCTAGGCGATCGTTAGAAGCAAATTCCCTATACAAACCTGCCAGTCTGCTTTCACTCACACAAGGGAGGTGGCGATATAGATAATCAATAACAATTGCTTTAAGGAGACTATCACCGAGAAATTTTAGCTGCTTGTTAGGCGAACAACGCTCCTGCGTTTTTTTCAGGTGACGTTCCAGTACGGGAGCAATCAAATTTTTCACCAACCAGTTACGTGTCTGTGAAAAGCCTCGATCTAAGTGAATTGCTCCCACCAAAGCAACAAACGCTTCCTCAAAGGGATTGTGGCGCTGTTGACGGAGGCGGTGTCGTTCTTCCTCCAGCGCCAAAAACGGGTAGGATTCTCCCAACCCCAGTTGGAACCAAACCTTCGTTAGCCTCTCTCCCTCAATAAGTTTGTCGCGCAAGGCTGACCAATTGCCAACCTCTAAATAAGGGCACTGATGATACAGATAATCACTAACAACAAGGTTGAGAATTGCATTGCCCAGAAATTTTAGTCGCTCGTTGTCAGTCTCTAGTCCAGAGATTTGTTCAGCATAGGAACGATGAATTAAGGCACAAAGGAGGGTGTCAGGAGTTTTGAAGTGGATGCCAATCTTGGCTTCGACTGGATCGGGATTCCATTCCATGTTTTGCCCTCATAATTAGATTACATTAATAAACGTAGAAGCATCTTCCCCTAATTTTTCCAGCTTTTACTGCCACCCTAGCTCTCCCTCTCAGTCAAGCCCTAGCTACGCAGGAGTTGCTTAACCGTACCGACTAGCTCTTGGGGGAGAAATGGTTTAGCAATGTAAGCATCAGCACCTTGTCTCATCCCCCAATAGCGATCGAATTCTTCTTTTTTAATAGAACACATCACTACTGCTAGGTTCTGGGTTTTCTCGTTGGCTTTGAGCCGACGGCAGACTTCATAGCCATTCATCCGGGGCATGATAATATCCAGAATCACGATATCGGGATGATGCCCCTGAACTTGCTCTAGGGCTTCGACTCCATCGCCGGCAACAATGACTCTTAGCCCACTGCCTTGAAGAAGTTCTGCGATCGCTTCTCGTTGGGTGAGGCTATCCTCCACCACCAGGACTGTACCCATAACTACCTACTTACTTGCCTTTGTTAAATAAATATTAATGACAAATAATCAAAAATGGTAGTATTTCTGGATTTGTCAGGTTGTTCGTTAGTTATAACTTAACCTGAGTTGGCTCTTATTCAGCTCTTATTATTCATGTTTTTCGTAACGTTTCCATTCACTCGTTTCAGCTTTCTTTATGGTTTTTACGGCTTGGCAACTCTGTGGTACTAACGAGTTCTTGGACGCCCTAAAGTAGTGATATAGAGTACTGCCTCATCCGTGGGGATACCCAACACTTCATTCACTTGGTCATCAAAGAAACCTGCAATCCCACTCACTCCTAAACCGAGGTGAATTGCGGCTAAGTTAATCCGTTGTCCTAAATGACCTGCATCCATGTGAAGATAACGGTAGGCGCGATCGCCTGTTTTCGACACCGCTTTCTCTAAGTCAGCCGTGTGGAATATAACTGCTCCCGCATCTCGACCCAACTCTTGCCCCAGGCACAAGTAGTGCAATTCCCGACGGAAGTTTTTAAATCGAATCTGCCGCAACTCTTGAGATTTGGGTGCGTAATAGTAGCAGCCTTCTTCTAAATCGGTCACTCCAGAGACAGCGACAAAGGTTTCGATCAAACTCAGATCGAAATAATCTGGCGACCCATCTAGTCCTTGATCGATATAGTGCTGGGGTTGATAAGTGAAATCCAGTACGGCTTTAAGTTCATCTAGGGTCAGATTAGCTCCATTGTAAGCACGGGTAGAGCGACGTTTTAGGATTGTGTTTTCCAGTGCTTGTAGGCGTAACCCTTGAAGGGCTTTTCCTCCCCAATTAATGGGTTTTGTAACCGTTGAAACTTTGGTACAGAAGGGAAAGTTGTACTTATCTTCTGGAGGTCGGTCATCTGAGCGATCGCTGTAGTTATCCCAATTGAGAGTATCTTCAATTTGTGTAGCGTGATGCAAGTAGCCGAGCAATTCCCCGTCTGGCAGTTCTGGATAAGCCACTTGGGTGATGGAGGGTAATACAGTTTGAGCGGGGGGCAAGTTTTGTCGCGGATTAAGTTGATCGGCTAGGGGAACAATCGCGATCGCACCTTCTTGTTCTGGGTTCAGGTAGAGCAGATCGTTAATCATCTTATCCCCGAAGCCGCCAATTAAGTGAGGTCGGTAGTCAGTGAGGGAGCAAGCTAGCTCAATATTGCCTAACACATGACCTGTATCCAGAAAAATTCGTCGATACGCACGGTCTTCATAACGCCAAGCCGAACGATGAAAAACGGCTGTAATTACAATAGCTATATCGGTACTTCCCAAGACTGTGTGCCAGAAACAGGTGTCTTGTAGTACAGACCAAACCTCACTCTCCCAAAAATGAACTAGAGAATGACTACGGCATTGATAGTTATACAGCCCCCTAGGCATTACAGGAGTACCACGGCAGACTAAATAGACCTCTGCTGGATATAATCCACCCGCAGAGGGAGCAGACCGTAGATACACAGATGATCCCATTGTCGTTGGTAGCCTTGCCGTCAAGCCATAGCTGCAAAACAGCAACTGCGACAGCCGTTGCCAAGTCTTACTGGGTTCGTCTGTAAACACCTGAGGGTCTTCTTTCAAGTAGGGCTTTAGGTCAAAGATAGCTCCCACTTTATATTCTTTATACGGGACAGGCTGACTTGCCCAGTCCAATCCTTTATTTTTTGAGGCGATGGTTTCTGGATCGTATTTGGTGCGCTCGTGGTAGTGCTGGGCAAGGGACACTTTCGATTGGGACATAGGTAGTTTGAACAGGAGTCAGGAGTCACAAATAAGGAGTTAGGAAGGCATTTTCGCCTCACCCACTCACTCAGCTTTCACTAGATCTTGGGGTGGGGACTTAAACTCAAGTTTGAATTTTTCGGTTAAAAACATTGCTGCTTTGCTTTTCATCTTGACATTCAAGGACACCCAACTTGTCATACCCCTGTCATACCAAAAATAGTGACGGAGACGCAGGTATGAAGTAGAGAAAGAAGGTTATAGGTTGTAGGTATTAGGTTTTGGAGCTGATTTAATTCATCTTCCAGCACCCAACACCTACAACCTCTGAACGCTGCCTATATCCGTTTGGGAAAATCATAATCTACTAAATATGTCAACACTAAAGGGTTGTTTATCACTAAATATTTACGAATGTTAAAAAAAAGTTACAAGTCCTGTGTCTTTTGCTACAAAGTTTTATTCTGAAGAAATGGGTAAGCATAAATACGTATTAATCGCAGGACAAACCCGCTTAGTTAAAAAGTAGCAAAGGCTTCTCAACCAGAGTGTAGATGAAGAAGATGCACACGGCAGACCTACTGGCTCAATACGCTAGTGGGAGACGAGATTTTAGTTCAGTAGATATCAGTGAGGCAGACCTATTTGAAGCCAAACTACAAGGGATCGAGCTAACGGGCAGCAACCTGCAAAAAACCTACTTGCCCTACTCTAACCTGAGCCAAGCTGACTTGCAGCAAGCCCAACTGCAAGCTGCGGAATTGAGTGATGCTCAACTTTACCAAGCCGATTTATCTTATGCAGATCTTCAAGATGCGAATTTATGCCGAGCAACTTTGCGTCGTGCCAATTTGCGAGGTGCAAATCTAACTCGCGCCAATTTACAAGGAGCAGATTTAGGCAATGCTGACCTTAGTTGTGCCAATTTAAGTCATGCCAATTTAAGCCGAGCCAACTTAAATAAAGCTAACCTAACCAATGCTCAGTTGAGTGGCAGCAACTTGTTTCGTACCCAGAATGTTGACCTCTCTAATGCCTGCTTTGACAGTTCAACTGTTTATCCGGATGGACATCGACCTGATAGCCCTGCACCTAGTGAAGATTAATCTACATATAGGGGTTCTCAAATCAGTTGAGTACAACCATCGATCTCCTAACTCCTGACCCCTGACCCCTAAAACGAGGCGTATTTCATCCAACTGAAAACCCTTATGAGTGTCGAGTAAGACTTTATTTATGTGGTTTTGTGAAGGTTCAATGGTTTTCTGCTTCTCTTCTATTGCAGAAAATGAATACTGTGTTAGCCTATAGAGGAGAATATATTCGGTTACAACGTTTGTTTCTAGTATTGATAGGTATTTTCCTTTTGGTCTTGACACAGTTATCTCCGAAATCTAACTCTCCATACACTTCTGATTTGGGAGACAATCTATGTCAATTTATGTAGGCAACTTATCCTACGAGGTCACACAAGAAGACCTTAATGCAGCTTTTGCAGAATATGGTTCTGTCAAGCGGGTTCAGTTACCCACCGACCGTGAAACTGGGCGTATGCGCGGCTTTGCTTTTGTGGAAATGGGTACAGAGACTGAAGAATCGGCTGCCATTGAGGCACTTGATGGTGCTGAATGGATGGGTCGTGACCTGAAAGTCAATAAGGCGAAACCTCGCGAAGACAGAGGTTCCTTTGGTGGTGGGAACAGAGGTGGTGGCGGTGGCAACCGTAACCGCTACTAAACTCAAAACCTGAAACCTGGCAAGAGTTAAGTCTGAGCAGGTAAATTCAAGAAAAAGGCGAATGGCACTTGTGCCATTCGCCTTTTCTTTTAGCGGTTGAAGAGAGGAGGCTCGTTTAGTCCCTTCTAAGGAACAGTGCATTAAATAACTTGCTCCCATTCAGACTCTCTGTAGGGGCGACGCCTGCGTCGCCCCTACCACAACCTGGAGGTTAATAAATTTGTGTTCCTAAGCTGGAACAACCTGAACAATCAGCGTTCGTTTATCGCAAGACTGGACTTTGCCGACTTGAACTAGATCGGCTACAATGCGGTCTAGTAGTTCGGCGGCGCGATCGCGATGTTGATTTTCTCTACCGCGTAACTGAATTTGAAATTTAACTGAATCGCCCTTGCTTAACCATTCCACAGCTCTATCGATTCGTAAGCTGTAATCCGACTTGCCCACGTTAGGACGAAGCTTAACTTCCTTGAGTGTTGGCTGAGAACTTTGGTGCTGACGTTTTTTCTGTTGGTACTGATGCTTGCCGTAATCCAAAATCTTTGCCACTGGAGCCTCTTTGCTCTCAGATACCACTACAAGATCAAGTCCTGCCGTCTCAGCTAGTTGTAGAGCATAACGGGTATCGGTCAAGCCACAATTGTTATTCTCTTGGTCAATTAAAAGAACCTGCGCCGACTTGATGTGATGGTTTATCAGTTGTTTGGAAGCGATAATAATTTCCTCTTAGACTCAATGTTCTACTACTAGGGTAGCCTTTACTAACGAACTCTGCACCTTTGGTTTGAGAGGCAATCACTTTTTAGCTTATGACTTACGCAAATTGCTCGTTTAAATACTATTGGTAGTAGTGGGTGGGCAGTGCCCACCCTACTGGTAGAGGTTCTGCGTAAGTCCTGTAGCTGTGAGTAATGTTCTGCTCGACTACTACGGGAAGAGGACGTGCCAGGAGCAGTAGTCTGTCGCCAAAGAATGAAGGGAATGCTGAGGAGTCCTAAAATGACAACAATTGTCGCCGTGAGCCAAACCATTAGGCGATTTGGCTGGTAATTCCCTTGCTCAATTTGCCAGAATATCTGGTTGTAACGCCACACCGCTAAGATAATCAGGAGGATTCCGACAACGACTAAACCAACGCCAATGCTTTGGGAGCTGAGCAAGGAGTGGGTCGGGATGTCTTGCTCGGTAACACGGGTTTGTAATTCACGCAAAAATAGACCAAACCGAGCGATCGCAAACCCAAACCCAATCAAAGCAATAGAGGTGCGTAGCCAAGCGAGGAAAGTACGCTCGTTGGCTTGATGCTCTCGCTGGCGGTCTATTTGTGGCATCGACGCTCATCTACTCGATTAGATACCCTGTAATTCGCCAAATTAAAACCGCCTCTATTCGTTACCGATAGTTTGTAAATTGTAGAGCAACAGGCAACTCTTCCTGTTTCAGTCGCTGGATAACTACTTGCAAGTCATCTTTAGATTTGCTAGAAACTCTCACGGCATCCCCTTGAATCGAGGCTTGTGCCTTTTTACTAAATTCGTCTCGAATCAGTTTGCTGATTTGTTTACCAACCTCCTGACTAATTCCTTTCCTGAGCTTGATTTCTTGGCGGACGCGATTGCCGCTAGCTGATTCAACTTTGCCGTAGTCGAAAATTTTTAGGGAAAGGTTACGTTTAGCCGCTTTGGTTTGCAGAATTGTATGAATAGACTCTAGGGTAAATTCGCTATCGGTATTTACCGTAATCGCCTCTTCGCCCAACTCTACGGTTGTTTTTGTGTCTTTCAGGTCATAGCGGCTGCCGATTTCCCGCACAGTTTGATCTACTGCGTTAACCAACTCTTGTCGGTCAAACTCACTGACAACATCAAATGAATAATTGGAAGCCATAAAAAAAAGTCAACAGTTAGGGTAGTAGGCTGAATTATTAACAACTAGCAACCCACAGTTTAAAACTCAAGATGCGATGCAAAGCATCTATACAAAACTTATTAAAGCAACTTAACCGGATTATTAGCACTCAGGATGCTTAAGACGAAGAGGGTAGCGCTGCAAAGAGAGCCGATCGCGAACATAAGCGATCTCGCCAAGGGGATATTAAAGATATAAAAGAGCGAGTACAGGAATCGAGCAATGATAAAAGCGATCGCCACCCCAATTGCCAAAGACGAATTCTGACCCGTCACATACGCCATTAACGCTGCTGGAGCAAAAATCGTAAACGCTTCAAAGGCATTCTGGTGTGCCCAAGTAGCGCGTTGGGCATAGTCCGGTAACTTGTCGAACATGGCACGGGGGGCGCTGATGTCATAGCCGACACTCACCCGACCATAAGCTACCACCAGAAATGGCAGGTAAATCAAAACGGCTGCTGCCGCAATACAGTAAAGAAAAATCGCAGAATCTTGTAGATTCATCACTTAATCAAAATAGAACAGAGTCACAACCTTTCGCTGGTCTTCTGCTTCCTCACAGGTTTTTAGCAGAGTCTTGCTGTCGTGAAAAGCGAAGCAAATTAGCTGCTGACACCGGGAAACAATTTCCTGATTGCACAAGGCACTGGCTTCACCCAAAGACATTTGATCATTTTCTGGGTTTTCTACCAAGTGCATGACCAGTTCCAGCTGCTTGCGCGATTCTTGGGGCTGACGTTCCAGACTTTGGGGCAAAATTACGGTCAGCAAACTCGGATCGGCACGCATTGCGCCGCGAATCGCCGCTGAATTAGTGCCAGTCGCTCCAGAAGTCATGAGACGATTTCCTTCCAGAACCAGAGCGTAGCTCATCATCTCGATGAGATTTTGATGAGTAATCGGAACGTGACGAGAACCCAAAAGAGCAATCCGTTTAGAACCAGTTTGCTGAATTGTCGCGAGTTCTTGCGCTAGCGTATCTATACCAGAGATGCCTACTGATTGAGTCAAAGATGCAAGCTTAGGCTGAACAACCTAGATATTCTAGCAGAAGCAACTGCCATTGGAGACAATCTAGGCTTGGGTTACTGGAAAATTATATCCAAGCGCCTTTGGGCGTTTTCCAGTGCTTCTGGGGGAGAGCTTTTACCCAATAAAACTGACTCGATCGCTCGACCCAAACTTTCAGATATCCGACTGTAGCCCTTGAAAATCGGACGCGATCGCCCAAATTCTGCCTGATCGAGAAATACCTTCACCTGCGGTTGCCCGTTAATAAATGCTTGATAAGCTTCACTTTGCCGCGCCTTGAGATTGACTGGCAAATAACCCGTTTCCATCGCCCACTGAGTCTGAAACGCCTCCCCCATCACATACTCAGCAAACGCAAATGCTGCTCTTTCGCGTTGTGAAGTGGTTTTAAACAAAAACAAATTCTCACCCCCAACTCCCGTTGCCTGTCGTGTCTGAAAGGGTATGGGGAAAACACTAAAATCAACACCCGTCTGCTTCAGTTCGCCCAACGTCCAAGGACCAGAAAGCTGCATTGCCACCTTCCCCGCGAGGAAGCTATTCATCTCATAGCCCCGTTCCGGTAGCGATAACAGGGCTGAACCATCCTCAATTAAATCGCGCCAAAATTCTAGAGCAGCGATCGCTTCCTCACTCACCAAATTCACCTTTTGTGATGGGCTAGAGGCTAAAGATTGGGAAGACAAGGATAAGGAATGCTTGCTCCCCACTCCCCACTCCCCCCCGGTCAACTCCCCGCCACCACTCCATAGAAATGGTAGCCACATAAAGACTGTCCACTCCCCCTTACCCAAAGGCAACAGTATCCCATGCTGGTCTACCCGACCATTACCATCCGTATCACGGGTTAGGGATTTAGCCGTCTGTCGTAATTCCTCCCAAGTTCTAGGTAGCTGGGTGATCCCCGCAGCCTCAAAAAGCGTCGGACGATAGAAAATCCCTGAATTGTTCGTCCCAAACGGCACTGACCAGATATGACCCTGAAACTGCATCGATTCCAACAGCGCTGGGTCAACTTCGTTCTGTAGTGGCGAGGCGCTGAGTAAATCCTCCAAAGGACGAATTGCCTCCAACTCCACCAATCGTCCCGTAATTGTCGGATTAAACCACAACATATCGGGTGGAGCCTTTCCTACAACACTCGCCAAAATCTTTGGCATTTGCTGGTCTTCTTGTCCTACATAGAGTGATTCCACCTGAATGTCTGGATGATCCCGATTAAACCGATCTACCAGCACCTGCAACACGTCGCGATTAGCTGGCGGGTTTACCCCATGCCAGAGGGTCAACCGCACCACACCGACTTCATTCGGATGCCCCTGCCCTTGTAGTTGACATCCCGTCAAGACCAGCAGACAGAACGCCAAAATCAACCCTCGGTGGAGCTTTAGCCAAAAATCCCACGCTAGCTTCATGGGAAGTAGAACCCAGACTGCATAGAAGCCTCCACTGAGGTCGCTTTCCGCATCGTTCTGGATGGCAGAAACTACTTCCCGGCTTCTTCTAGTAGTTTCTTGAGAGGAGGAATTGTGTAGCCGGGGACTTTTCGCCCTAATCTGGCAACCCGAGCTAACGGCTTGATTTCTAGTTTTCTCGTCTTTCACAGGCACGTCTGGAAAAATTGCTACTTAGTTCACCAGTGAATTTACAGGCAACAAGTCAAAAATAAAAGCGGACAGCACCGTAATTTCCACGAGGGCTAGTGAAAATGACCATGCAACAATTTAAAGTTGTGTTCTAAAAATTGCGAAGACGTTACCATCACCAAACGTGTGCAGAGGTTTATCCGGGTGAAATTACCCTCAAGCGTCCCATCCACTTTTAGGAGGGGCGTCTGTTGACTGTTAAGGGCTGACGGTTAACTGAACAGAGCGAGGTTTTGTGAAAAATGAAGTTAGTGTAGGAATCTAGGTTGAAATTCAGGCTAATAGAAGCCTACGGACTTCTAAGGGAAGTATGCAATGACAAAGATTTTAGTAATTGAAGATGAGGGAACTGTTCGAGAAAACATTCTGGAACTGCTGGATGCCGAGGGATTTGATGCGATCGCAGCAGAAAATGGTCGCATTGGTCTTGAGTTGGCGAAACAACATCTTCCCGATTTAATTTTATGTGATGTCCGGATGCCAGAACTAGATGGCTATGGAGTCCTGACAGGATTGCGCTCCGAAGTAACAACGTCGGCGATTCCTTTTTTATTTCTGACAGCCAAAGCGGCTAAAACAGATTTGCTCTATGGATTGGAATTGGGAGCGACTGCTTATATTACGAAGCCATTTACCCTATCACAACTCCTGGAGGCGATCGCCCAAGCACTACTCCAAAACAAAGCGCCACTTAAATAAAACACAGGCTGGTTGCTACCTACACATTCTTGTCATCCCGCTCTCAATTAGCTAGTTGCCTTATGCTTATGTTGCCGAACTATCTACCGCTTAACTCAACCACTGGAGAGGGACTGCTTGACGAGCGTCTATTGACCATCCAGGTAGCAATCATTAACCAGATTGCTCAGGCTATACGCGGAACGCTGGTTCTTGATGAAGTGCTGCAAACCATCGCCAATCAGCTGCACGACACCCTGCAAGTAAGTGGCTGTCTGGTTTTTAAAGCTAATGAATCTCAACCAATCGTAGTAGGGACGAGGCAGGCGGTAACTACCCAACAAGATGGTAAAAAAGTACAGGGTTTCTATAGCTTATGCAGGGATGTCTCTGAGTACTATCAATCTTGGCTGGTTCAGGGCAAACCCGTACTCCTGCCTGGAGGTGAGCAACAACCATCCCTAGCACTCCAAGAGGCAGTCCTAGAAGGGATGTCTAGCTTTTTGAGCGTGCCACTGTTGCATCGGCAGTCCTACATGGGAAACCTGACGCTTTATCAGTGTGAGAAAAAACGGGCATGGACGCCTCAAGAAATCGCCTTCGTACAAATGATCGCCGATCAATGTGCGATCGCTCTAGCCATAACAAAACTTGAACAGCGCTGTGAAACTGAACTCCAAAAGCGTCAAGAGAGCCAAAGGCGATTGCGTGCCATCTGCAACCAAACCTGTCAATCAATCGGGCTATTGACACTTGAGGGCATTGTTGTAGAAGTGAACCAGACAGCTTTGGACTTTGCGGGACTTCAAGAATCTGACATCTTGGGGCGTCCTTTTTGGGAAGCGCGGTGGTGGATTCCTTCCTTAGAAACTCATAGACAACTCCAAGAAGCACTCGCCGCCTCAGCGAGGGGTCAGTTTATTCAGTATGAAGTCAATGTTTTGGCTCATAGCGATCGTTTAGCAACCCTTGACTTTTCCCTCACCCCCTATCGAGACGAGACAGGGCAGGTGGTACTGCTAATTTTTGAAGGTCGAGACATCACAGATTACAAGCGTGCCCAATCCGCACTCCAAGAAAGCGTTGCTAGAAATAGGGCTTTTTTAGAAGCCATCCCCGATGAGATATTTCGAGTGACGCGAGATGGCATTTACCTGGATTGGAAAGCCTCTAAAGAAGAAGCTCTGCTGGTTCGAGCTAGTGAAATTATCGGCAGACATTTACATAAGGTCTTGCCGAGGGATGTGGCAGGATTAATTTGGCATCACGTCGAGCTAGCCCTCGAAACCAATGAAATTCAGATTGTTGAGTACCAACTAGCAGTAGGTGGTAAATCCTGTGACTTTGAAGCCCGCCTTGTCAAGAGCGGTTCGGATGAAGTGGTTGTAATCGTGCAGGATATCACCGAGCGCGTACAAACGCGAGTTGTACTCCAACAAGTTAATGATGCCTTGGAAATGCGAGTTGAAGAGCGTACAGTTGCCTTAAGAGAAGCTAACCGCATCCTGAGAGCCGAGATTATTGAGCGCAAGAGAGCTGAGGAGCAGTTGCGGGAAAGTGAAGAACGATTCCGTCAGGCGGTGGTCAATGCTCCTTTCCCAATTATGATTCACGCCCAAGACGGTGAAATTATCGAAATCAACGAAGTCTGGACTCAATTAACAGGTTATACCCACGACGATATTCCAACGATCGCTCAATGGACGAAAAAAGCCTATGAAGAACGCCCAGAAATTAAGCCATCGGTGATTAATCAGTTATACGACTGGAATAACCAGGTAGATGAGGGAGAATTCTCTTTTAATACCAAAGGCAGTGCAAATAGAACTTGGTACTTTCGTTCAGCGCCTTCAGGCAGACTGAGTGATGGCAGACGCCTTACCATCTCAATGGCAACAGATATCACCGAACGCAAGCAAGCAGAGAAGGAAGCTCGTTTCTTGCACTCTGTTACACAAGCTATCTTTGAATCTCAAGACTTTCATGCAGCGCTAAACGTTGCCCTACAGAAAGTCTGTGAAGCCACAGGTTGGGATTTGGGAGAAGCTTGGGTTCCTAGCCCCGATGGTAGCGTTCTCGAATGTAGCCCTGCCTGGTTTAGCAAGAGTAAGCATTTAGATACGTTCCGCAGCGCCAGCGAAACCTTAACATTTGCTCCTGGCATAGGCTTACCAGGACGTGTCTGGATATCCCAAAAACCAGAGTGGCGACGAGATGTTTCCGTTGAGTCCAATGAAATTTATCTTCGCACTCAGATAGCGCAGGAAGCAGGTCTTAAAGCGGGACTGGGAATTCCGCTTCTTACCCCTGATGGTGTCCTAGCTGTCCTCGTCTTTTATATGTTTGAATCCCAAGACGAAGATCAACAATTAATTGAACTGATTACGGCTTCGACGGAATTAGGTTTAATGATTCAACGCAAGCAGGCAGAAGGAGAAATTCGTAAGGCGCTGGAAAAGGAGAAAGAACTCACGGAACTCAAATCTCGTTTTATTTCCATGACCTCTCACGAGTTTCGTACACCTTTAACGACGATCCAATCTTCAGCTGAGTTACTGGAACACTACAGCCACAAGTGGACAGAGGAGAAAAAACTCATTCACCTTCAGCGCATTCAAATATCGGTCAAACACATGACCAAGCTTTTGAATGATGTCTTAATCATTGGTAAGGCAGAAGCGGGTAAACTCAAGTTAAACCCAGCACCATTAGAGCTAGAAAAATTCTGCCGCGATTTAGTGGAAGAACTGCAACTAAACGACACGCATCAGCACACAATTACTTTTCAAATGGGGAGCGGGGATGAAGATTACAGGGATATCTCTAAAAAACCCTCTGCGTCCTCTGATTCCCCTACTCTCCACTTCCTAGGGGAACCAAATGGAGCGCACTCCCCACTCTCCTCACCGCTCCCTTGCCTGGACGAGAAGCTGCTGCGGCAAATCCTGGAGAATTTATTGAGCAATGCGATTAAGTATTCTCCCAAGGAAACCACGATTGAGTTTACTCTCAGGTGCTTTTCAGATCGGGCTGTCTTTCAAATACGTGACAAGGGCATTGGGATTCCAGTTGATGACCAACAACTGCTGTTTGAGACATTTCACCGAGCGACTAACGTCGGAACCATCGCCGGAACGGGTTTAGGTTTGGCAATTGTCAAGCGGTGTGTGGATATCCACCAAGGTGAGGTTGTGGTAGAGAGTGAGGTCGGGATAGGAACTACTTTTATCGTTACACTGCCAACATTTAATTCGCTAGTTTCATGATTAAGAAAATTCTAGTAATTGAAGATGAAGAATTCGTCCGGGAAAACATTTTGGAACTTCTGGATGCTGAAGGATATGAGGTATTTGGAGCAGAGAATGGTCACATTGGCGTCGATTTAGCCAAGGGAAAATTGCCGGATTTAATTTTGTGCGATGTGATGATGCCGGGATTGGACGGTTACGGAGTGCTAACAGCGCTGCGGCAAGACCCCGTGATGGCGGGAACTCCCTTTATTTTTTTAACGGCAAAAGCCGCCAAAGCCGATTTCCGTCAAGGGATGGAACTGGGGGCGGATGATTATATTACCAAGCCGTTCACGAGAGCGGAATTGCTGGGTGCGATCGCCTCGCGATTTAAAAAACAAGCGGCGGTAGCAGAGCGTTACCACACTGAACTCCAGCAAGCGAAATCCCAACTCAATTACTTGCTCCACAATGACAGCCTAACCAATTTACCGAATCGCCTCTCCTTGCGAGAGCAGTTTAAGCAGGTAAAATCAGCAAACACCAGTCAGGAAAAAATTCTAACGGTTTTGTGTCTGGGTATAGACCGATTTAACCAAATCAACGATAACTTGGGTCATGCTGTTGGTGATTTATTACTCAAAGCTATTGCCGAACGTCTCACGGCTTGTGTTGGCAGTCACAATACAGTTGCTCGCTTAAATGCCGATCAATTTGCCATTATCCTGGCAACACTCAATCACAAAAAAGAGGCAGGCAATGTCGCTGAAATTATCCTAGATAGCCTCTCTCAAACCTTTAGGCTGGCTGGTCAAGAAATTTTTATCACGGCAAGTCTCGGTATTGCGTTTTATCCTCGTGATGGCGCTGAGATCGAACATTTACTCAACCATGCCAACATCGCGATGGCTAAGGCAAAGCAGCAAGGGGGCGACCAATATGAGTTTTATACCGTCGCCCATAACATTGGCTCCTCCGATCGCCTTGCTTTACAGACCAGTCTGCGCTATGCCTTGGAACGTAAAGAACTCCAGGTGTACTACCAACCTCAGGTAAATCTCCAAACTGGAGAAATCATCGGTGCAGAAGCTCTCTTGCGTTGGCATCATCCAGAACGGGGACTGGTTTCACCCGATAAATTTATTCCCATCGCTGAGGAAACGGGTCTAATTGTAGCGATCGGTGAATGGGTCTTACGCACAGCCTGTGAGCAAGTCAAAGCTTGGCAAATCGCTAGTTTTCCTTCTTTACGAGTGGCAGTAAATTTATCGAGTCGTCAATTCAGTCAAATAGACTTGCGTCATCAGTTAGTCCAAATTCTGATGGATACAGGTCTTGACCCTAAATATATAGAGCTAGAGCTGACTGAAAGTATGCTGGTGCAAAACACCGAGGTGGCGATTCGCAGGTTGAATGCCTTGAAGGCACTGGGCGTGAAAATTGCCATTGATGATTTTGGCACGGGGTATTCTTCATTAAGCTATTTGCAACAATTCCCTTTCGATATTTTAAAAATTGATCGGTGCTTTATCCGTAATATTACGGATAATGCCAGCAATGCCGCAATTACCAAAGCCATTATCGAAATGGCAAAAAGTCTGAATCTACAGTTGATTGCTGAGGGTGTGGAGACAGAAGCGGAGCTTTCTTTCGTCTGCCGACATCAGTGTGATGGAATGCAAGGCTATCTGTTCAGTCGTGCAGTTCCCGCTCCAGAGTTTCATCAACTATTGCTTGCAGGGAAGCGTTTGCCGTTGCCAATTGGTTGAACCCGTGAGATACCCATGCCTCAACGGTAGGATGGGCATGATGAAAATCTATTTATCGCGAAATGGCTTGCCCAATTGCTGGTGGGAGAATTAACAATAGAAAGGAAACAGATATACAAACAACAGTAAGGGTTGTACTTCCGATTTGACCAAAAGAGTGGAAGCGGAGGAAAATATCCCCTACTTTTATCCTTATGGCAAGAAGGCAGCCAATTAAGAATCGTTTTTGAAGTTATGGCAGGACACAGCAAATGGGCGAACATCAAGCGCCAGAAAGCGAGAGTTGATGCGGTAAAGGGTAAGACCTTCGCTAGGCTCTCACGGGAGATTATTGTGGCAGCTCGGAGTGGCATTCCTGACCCTGATGGGAATTTCCAACTGCGGAATGCTGTGGACAAGGCAAAGGCAGCTGGGATTCCGAATGAGAATATTGAACGAGCGATCGCTAAAGGTGCAGGACAGCTTGGTAGCGATGGCGACAACTTAGAAGACATTCGCTATGAGGGATATGGGCCTGGTGGTGTCGCGATTCTCATTGAAGCCCTGACCGATAACCGCAATCGCACCGCCGCCGACCTCCGCAGAGCATTTACAAAGAATGGCGGCAATCTCGGTGAAACAGGCTGTGTGTCGTGGATGTTTGAGCAAAAGGGCGTTGTTATTCTCGCAGGTGCAGTTTCTGAAGAGCAGCTATTGGAAGCGTCTTTGGAAGGGGGAGCGGAGTCTTATGAGTTGATTGAGGAGGAGGATGCAGAGAGTGCTGAGGTATTTACGGAAGTCAGCAACCTGGAAACCCTGAATCAAACATTAAAGGAAAAAGGCTTACCCGTACGAGAGGCAGAATTACGCTGGATTCCCCAGAATACGCTAGAAGTGACTGACTCAGATTTAGCGCGATCGCTTCTAAAGTTAATGGATGCTCTGGAAGATCTCGATGATGTCCAAAATGTTACCGCGAACTTCGAGATGGCGGATGAATTAATGTCATTAAGTATGGTGTAACGGCTGGCATACTTAGTACACCACAGGGTAGGGGCACGATACCAAAGCCCCTTGCTGCAAGGCGGGTTGCGATCGGATGTGACAGTTGCGTAAGTCCTGATAGAGATTCTGCTTGGGGACAAGGGAGACACAGGTATATTCCACTCAACTGCAAACTGCTAGGGTACATTACGGCACAAATAAGCAACCCCTCATAATAGACCTCTTGCAAAAGTCAAAAATACCCCCCTTACTAAGGGGGGAAACTAGCTACCTCCCCTTAGTAAGGGGACCGGAGCGAAGTGAGGATTGGGGTGGGGTCAGAAATATTTTTGCAAGAGGTTTAATGATTTCATCGGATATCGTTGTGAAGCAGTCAATTACCTCTGCCAAAATCTACTAGATATTGCTTTCTAGTCAGGAGCTTCGAGAGTATGGCGGTTAAATTTCAGCCCCACCTTTAGCTTCGGCACCCATTGGTAATACCGCACCTCGGA
>DATNQT010000246.1:0-3001 GCA_036703885.1 Candidatus Sericytochromatia bacterium | reverse complement strand
CAACCTTTGTTTCATACCTAGTTTTAGTTCAAATTTTAAAACATAAGTAAGTTAGGGGTAGTTCATAACCTACTGGACGACGGCGAGTACAATCGAAGAAATGTGCGATCGCAGGCAGCATATCAGGACTTACACAAATTGTTCATTGAAACGCTACACCTATGGTAATGCGAGTCTTGCCCACCCTAGGCTTAGGTAGGCTTTGTTTGTATAGCCCCAGGCTGGAAGGTTGCGAGACTATGCTCTCTCCATCTCCCCATTCCCCATCTTTTTTCAGGTGAGCTATTGCTTAAACCCAGACTGTCCAAAGCCGCATAACCCCGACAACAACAAATTTTGTCAGGGATGCGGCTTTAATCTACAACTTTTAGAACGTTATCGTGCAATTTCACTGATCGGTCAAGGTGGATTTGGCAGAACCTTTCTTGCCGTAGATGAAGGGCGAACGCCTTCAGTACTTTGTGTGTTCAAGCAGCTTTGGACTAGAAATCAAACTCCTGAAGCCTTGACAAAAACGATGCCCCAGACGGTTTGTAAAGCGACCATCGCCTTATTTCAACAAGAGGCACTTCGACTAGAGCAATTAGGCAATCATCCACAAATTCCAGCCCTACTGGCACACTTTGAACAAGATCAGTATCTTTACTTAGTGCAAGAGTTCATTGATGGTGTCAATTTGGCTAGGGTAGTAGAAGAAGAAGGCACATTTAGCGAAGCTCAGATTTGGCGATTTCTAGATGATTTCTTACCAGTCCTCAAGTTTATCCACGACCATCAAGTCATCCACCGGGATATTAAACCTGAAAATATTATTCGCTGTACTCCTGGTTACCGCAGGAGGGAGGGGGGAGAAGGGGGAGAGGTTTTTACCAGTAGCTCACAAGACAATTCTTCCCCTACCTCCCCTGCCTCCCCTGCCCAATTCGTATTAGTAGACTTTGGTGCAGCGAAACTGGTGACAGGTAAAGCCTTGCATACAGGAACCCGTATTGGTAGCCCAGAATATGTAGCACCAGAACAAGTAAAAGGAAAAGCTGTTTTTGCCAGTGACCTCTACAGCTTAGGGGTAACTTGCATTTACCTGCTGACGGGTATTCCACCCTTTGATTTGTTCGATGTGGTAAATGACTGTTGGGCGTGGCAGGATTATTTGACTCAGGATGTGAGCGCAGAACTTGCTCAAATATTAGACAAACTCTTGGTGAACGCTCTTACTCGCCGCTTTCAATCCGTTGATGAAGTAGTGCAAGCCATGAATCAGGTAAGAAGCGATAAAATCTTCACCCCAGATGCCGACAAGGGGAACCCCAATGAACTCCGAACCCCTATAAAAGAAGCTCCTAGGGACTCTGGACACTTACAAAAGGAGTCTCTACCGACTCAAAGATGGCAGTGCCTACATACTTTAGTTGGTAAATCAGCTATCAATTCAGTTGCCATTAGTCCTGATGGCAGTCTTTTAGCGAGTGGCAGTGATAATAAAACGATTCGCTTATGGGATTTAAAGACTGGAGTTGCGATCGCTACCCTCACTGGACATTCACAAGGCGTGAAGTCCGTTGCCTTCAGTCCTGATGGGACAATACTTGGCACAGGAAGTGACGATCGCACTATCAAATTATGGAATTTAAGCGATCGCAAGGAAATCTGCACTTTATCTGGGCATTCCCATGCCGTTAAGTCAGTGGCATTTAGCCCCAACGGTCAAATCCTTGCTAGTGGAAGTTGGGATAAAACTATTAAACTATGGGATGTTCGGACGGGCTTACAAATAAGCAGTCTCACAGGTCATCGATTACAGGTCGCGTCAGTCGCATTTAGCGCCTGCAGTAAGTTTCTCGCCAGTGCGAGTTTTGACAGGACAGTTCGTTTATGGGAGTTGTCTTCTGGTTTGTCAAGCACGTTTGAGGGTCATGCTTGGGCTGTTTTTACGGTTGCTTTTAGTCCTGATGGAAAGATCGCTACAGGAAGTGACGATCGCACGATCATCCTGTGGGATTTGAACACCGGAAAACCAGTCTACACCCTTTTGGGTCACTCTTGGTCAGTGGTGGAAGTTGCCTTTAGTCCTGATGGAGAAACTCTCATTAGTGGCAGTTGGGATAAGACGATTAAGCTTTGGCGGGTTAGTACGGGGCAGGAGATAGCAACCCTGACTGGGCATTTAGACTCAGTTTGTGCGGTGGCGATGAGTCCCTCAGGGCAGATTATTGCTAGCAGTAGTAAGGACAAGACGATTAATATTTGGCATCGCCTTGAATGAGATTAAGGAGCTAATGTAGGGGCGAGTCGCTTGTTCTCACATCTTGCACCATACCCTCAGAATGGAATTCTGGGGCTATAAAAACGAAGTCCGCCTGCGCGGACTAACGGAAAATCAAGATTTTGGTAACCCGCGTAGGCGGGTGCGTGTTTGTGTAGCTGCGGTTTCAACCGCCAGGTGCAAGATATGAGTCAAGCAAAAATACTTCTTTCTGCAAAACACAATCGAAGACTACAACAAACAAATCTGAGTAATTAAATCCCTAGGAATTACCGAGACTGGTGCTGTATAAGCTTCTGACCTCAATTTGTTTTACCTTTCAAGCTATTAATTCAATCACATATTGTTCGAGTTGGGCAGCACGGTGCGCGGCAGTATGTTCTGCCAAAACACGGGTTCGAGCATTTTGTCCAATTGCACGACGCTCTGCTTCCGGCATCTCCCGAAGATAGCGCAAAACGACTTCTGGAGAATCAGCGATGAGGATTTCCTTACCAATTTCAAAAATTGTTTCAATTCCCTGCCAGTAGTCGCTGATGATGGGAATTGCACAAGCAGCAGCTTCAAATAGGCGCACACTGGGCGAGTAACCAGCGCGAACCATATCAGCTCGTGTAACATTTAGAGTAAATAATTGGGAGTTGTAGAAGGAGCGGTGTTCTGAAGGGGGCAAATGCTCAATGCGATCAACATTATTATACCATGCGATCGCATCCGGGTACTGCGGTCCTGCCACGA
>DATNQT010000245.1:0-6485 GCA_036703885.1 Candidatus Sericytochromatia bacterium | reverse complement strand
ATGCCAAAGAGCGTGTGTTGCGAGCCTTCTACCCTCGTCATGTATGTTTTACTGACTTTCCGGGTCGGCATCATTAATCAAGCAGGAGTAGACAGCATAGTTATCTGTGACGTACCAGCGATCATTGCCAACCGCGTAGGACATCATTCAGCAACGCCCTGTTCTCGTTTACTTTGACAAAAGGATGTGTGCCAGTAGCTGATTGTGCAGGCGACAGTAAAATAAATAAAGCCAAGGGGATGATAACAATCACCACATTCAGAGCGATCGCTACCACCGCCAGACTTTTTTCACCCCAAATTAAATCCTTTACCAACCAGCTATGACCAAATCCCTTGCTATTAGAACCCCTCTTGTGTCGGTAGTGCAGCCAATCCTGTAGAGTTTGGTGATGAGGCGTAACAGCAGCAATTAAATAGAGGAATATGGAGGGTGCCGCGACGCTGCTCAGTAACAAATAAACCCAAATGGTATTAAGCGTTGACCAATAGAGATACGGTGGACAATGCCCTCTCTACAACTACTTTTGACTGTTAATTTTCATTGGCAGCGCGTTGCCGACGCCTGCTGATAAACACAAGCGCGATCGCAACCATACCCAACAGCATCCATTCTTCCGGTTCGGGAACGCCGGAAACGTTGAGAGGATTGAATGGCTTAGTTAACTGCTCGTTCCCATTTTCTACCTCGCGATTAAAGCGATCGCTCTGTTGCTCCGCTTTTTTGAGTGCCTGCCGTTGCTGGTCGTTAACCAGTACAATCATTGATGAGTAAGGCGTCACAATCTCCGAGGACTTGGCTATAGCGTGCATGGTATCCAGCTGAATTAGTTGCTTCTTAGCTTTCTCCTTACTCAGTCCAAGTACCAACTGTCGCGCCGCTACTGGCTCAAAATCATTCTTGGAAGTCTTATCCGCCTGTAAAGACGCCCCTTGTGGCTGCTTTTCCAGCAACCAAGCGTAGCCATCCACTACACTTACCGCAGAATTACCCAATGCTGCCTGAGTTGCCAGTCGCTGCATGACTTCTGGGATTTCGGTAGACACTCCCCCACGACTATCTTGAATTGCTCTTAAGGTGGCATCATCATAAGCTGCTGGCAACTTGCCGCCAACATGTACCATCCACAAGGGCGCAGGCACTACGGGTACATCAGATTTGTCATCGGACAATTCATAACTGCCCTCATCCGTTACTACTAAGACAGCATCGTAGGGCGTATCGCCGCGCACTTGGGCAAACTGCTGAAGAATCTGCTTGTGTTGTAACGTGCCGTAGAACGTCATCTTAGTGACATCAAATTGACGGATGTCGTCAATGCGTTTGGGTTGAGCACCAGAGGAAGCTGTCACGTATAAATCAGCATCATTGTTAGCAAAATCATTGTCAGCAAAGCCCTTTTCTTGCAACCAGCCAAACGTTTGGCTCAACTCCTTAACGTGGGAAGCCATACTGCGAGAGCTATCCAAAACAACCGCAAACCGCTTAGCTTGCGGGAAGGAGTAATCATTACCAGCTAAAGGCTTTGCCGAGACGCGGTAGCCACCCGGCAAGTTAACCTGATGTAAGGTTGGCTGCTGCTTTTCACCCGCGCTGATGAAGGAGGGCAACCAGTTCTCAGAATTCTTAACCACTTGTCCGTTGTAGATGCGCTTGGAGTCATTTGTCCAGAAGATATTGCGTTTCTCCCCTAACTGAGGCATTGCCCACCTAGCGTCTTGTTGCATCACCTTATACGTGAGCCACATATGCATCTCTGTGGGCTGGTTTGGCACGTTACCCCTCACTACTGAGGGTTTGGGAGGAACTGGAAAAGCTCTCAGACGATACTGTCTTGGCCCTACCTGTTCTAGGAGAGCAGGGTCTACTCGCTCTCTAACTTGGTCATTGTAAACTTTCTGGGCAGCACCGCGTGGCGAGACTGTAAAGGGAAAGCGCTTGTCGCGGTTATCGGTATCACCTAGCCATACACCTGTAATCACCGCGCTTTCAGGTAGGGAAAAAGAGTAGAAAACTTCCTGTAAATTAGGCGTTTGGTTATCGTATACCTCATGAAGTTCCACATCCGCCCAATCACCTTGGGGTTTTACGGTAATTTGTTGCGATCGCAGCCACACCTTTTTCTGATTAATATTGAGCAGTCCCGCCTTTGCCTCATCCCGATTGGCAGTCGATTGGAGTGCCTTTTGAATCGCCTCTTGTTCCGCTCTTTGAATCGGTACGTCGAAGAACTCGGCATAAAGCTTTGCCGCTTTTTCGCCATCAGAACGGGAGCCGTTGTACAAAAATGGCGACATTAGCTGATTGTAGAGGTTCTGAAAGACCTGAGCGTCCGACTTCGCAAAACCAAAGACGTTTTTATACATCTCGCGGATATGGTCGTTTTCTACCCTAGTGCTGAGGTAGCGATAGGAGGATAAGTAGGCGTTGAGTAACCCCGAACGAATGGTATCCGACTTTGCCAAAAGCGCTTGCCGATTGCTATCAGTTTGTGCTGGGTTTTTAAGCAGCGCAAATGCCTCGGTTTGAGGCTGTTGCTGGAGGACGAGAAAAATTGCCAACCATGCAGCGACTACAGTAACAGAACCTGCGATCGCACGATTTCGACCATACTGAGTAGCAAAGGCGTTCCATACCCGACGCCCAGAGTAAAGGTAAAGCGCCGTAAACGCCGAAGGCATGACTATAAACAGAGTTGAGGAGAAGCAAAACAGGAGAAAGCCGACGGGTAACCACCAATTCCAAATTAAGTTCTCCCAGAGCAACATCCGTCCAAGTTCTGCCAGCCACCCAAAGGTGAAGAATGCGACCAGGACAACCCAAGCTGTAGGCAGGGCATAGAACAAAAGCAGTGTCCCTGTATATAAACCAACCAACACCATTAAGGTGTGACAGGCTAACTGTAGCCATGCCAGGGGACGACGATATGTAGCAGAAATCTGAGCGCCTCTAGTGCTGTCCGAAGGGCAATCGTGTTGACCGATGTAGCCGTAAAATAAATCGAGAACAAAGGCGGCAATACAAACAACAAACGTGCCGACAATCTGGGTGCTAGCAGGGGCAAGCTCCCGTAGCAGAAATAAGCGAATCAGGCAGAGTAAAAAGAGCGGTGCTTCCACGCCATAAAACAGGCGCAATAACTGTAGCGGTTGTTTGCGAAAACGCAGCGCTCCTATCAAGGTACAGACGGTAGGTACCGCAATCAGACCGACAAAGGTGATGAAGAATTCACTTGGAATCTCACCACTAAATGTAGCAGCAATCAATTTCCCTCCAATCTGGGGTAAGATTCCTGCATACACAATCAGCAAAAACGCGAGATTCCACAGCCAAAATATGGCGTGAAAAATGATATTAAATATCTGCTTCAGTTTCATCTAAAATCCTCTTGGAAAATAGGGGGCAGGAGTCAGGAGTCAGAAGCCAGAAGTCAGGAGTTAGGAGGCAAGGGTTGTTAGCAAACAACAAACAACTAATGACTAAGACTCTGGTCGATCGCCTCGTGGAGCGTAGTGGTGAAGTTACGAATTTCTGTGCTATCTGAACTCACAGAGCGATCGAAGAGAACGGAGATTAGCACCCAATTTTTCTGACGGCGAGTGACATCACTCCAAAGGCGAGATAAGAAATCATCAGTGGTTTGCTTCGGGGATTGAAACCAGTAAGCGGCAGAGTATTTGCCATCTGCTAAAGATAGCCAACGCGCTTGAACGTTAGGTGTTAGCGACTTTTTCTCCATCCGGTTTACTTTAAGTCCACTGGCAAGCAAACACAGTTCTGGTGGGTGATAAGTGCGCCAAGTTGTGTTGGCTACCATCAGGATTGAACCGGAAAGGTCGCCCGATACAAAGCGCCTCTTTTCCGGGACGATAGAAGGATAGTTGTCGAAAAATTTACGTTCACCTGCGTTCAAGGCGATGCGCTCAGATACCATCTGTTCAGGCAAATGTAAGGAAGCAATTGATAGCGGTTGTTCCTGCTGAGGGTGAAGTTGGTTAATTGGTATCAGAGCAATGACGAAAGCTATCAGTAAAGCCTGTGCCGCTAAAGAAGCCGGGGAAGAAGTAGATAAATTCTCCGCGTCTCCCCGTCCCAGCGTCCCGGCGTCCTTTACCTCCCCTTGCTTGGGAACAGTTTGAAGCATCACCCAACTCAAACCACAGGCGCACCCTAAACCAATAAGCCCTAGAGGGATATGCAGCACCTGGGCAAATAGCGGCTGTTTTAGGACGTAGGTAATAATCACCAACAGCAGTACCCGTATCGTATTGGCACACAGCAGAAGGAATAAGTTTGAGACACACACTAACAACCAGCGCAACCCCAGCTTTCGACCTTCCAACCACGTAGCAGCAAGCAAAAAGAGTGTCCCCGTCCCCAAGCTTTTCAGACCGCTACACGGTACATCGATCTGGGCAACACCATTTTCCATAACGATGATGTCGTAAGAGGAGATTGCTGCAATATGCCAAGCCGAGAGCAGATGTTCCACCGCATGAGCGGTTAGAATTCTGGCTGGCAAACCTAGACCGACACCTATTTGAGAACTGAATGCCACCAGACAGGCGACTATGCTGGCAAGGGGCAATCCTTTATGCCAAATGGATGGTGTAAGAAATAGGCCACATAGTCCGTAGGTTCCTAGTAAGAACAGAAGTATAGTAAGTTGTTCAATATCGACCCACCACTGAAGTGCGATCGCACTTACGGCTGAACCCACCATGAGTAGCAGAGGAAGCGATCGCAGCACGAGTGTCGCACAAAAATAGTTGCTAAGTTCAAAACCTGCACGGCGATGCGATCGTACTACCTGCACAAGCAAAACCACAACCATCAAGCCAATCAGGCTGAGATTGAGAGGTGATGCCTGCCTGAGCGACTCAAACAGCCACTTCAGGGATGAAATATTTGCATAAAGCCACGCAGCTACAAGTATGTAGGTGCTACCTTGACCCGTCAGAGCAAGAGGAGCTGGACGAATGCTGACTCGCATATTGCATCCTTTACTTAGATTTGGACTTACTTACGTATTGATACCGGGGTAGCATCTTAATGCTTGTCCCGTTTGGTGTTTTGTGTGTTAGTTGTTACTACACCTGTCAACCCAACTTTTCGCACTGAAATCAAAAAATTTTTCAAGGGTGAATCTGCGAAAAAGTGCTTTGTCAGCCGTGTAACTCTGTAAGAGAGTTTTGCCGCCAAAACTCACCCAGGCAAGGATACCTGTCGTGTGCTGACAAGTTGGACAGTTCCAAAAAGCGTTTCGTGAAATACCCTACTTAAATCATTCCATCATTCAGCAACGCCATCGCTGCTACCATGTTGCTGATTGCGCCTTTACTCTTGATGAAAGAAAAACAGTTTGAGCCAGTGGCTGTAAGCCCCATTCCTTACCTGACTTGGGTTGTTGGCATCAGTAGCTTAATTCTCTTTGGATGTAGCAGTCTGCGTCATGCTCTGTTTCAATCAACTGCTCTCGATCTGGCATTTTTCGATCAACTGGTGTATTTAGTTAGCCAAGGATTGCCGCCAATCTCTTCAATTTTTGGCTTTCACTTGCTAGGAGACCATGCGGCTTTCATCCTGTACCCGATCGCATTACTCTACAAGATTTATCCTGATGTTCACTGGCTGTTTGCGGTGCAGGCATTAGCTTTGGCAGCAGGAGCGATTCCGATTTATGCCTTGAGCGTGCAGAGTGGGTTATCTGTCACCTATGCACGAGCGATCGCCCTCAGTTACTTACTTTATCCAGCATTATTTAATATCAACTTTTATACCGATTTTCGTCCAGAAGCGATCGCGGTTCCGGCGCTACTTTGGGCAATGTGGGCAGGAATTGCGGGTCGAACCGGACAATTTATTATCGCTGTTGTTTTAGTTCTAAGCTGCAAGGATATATTAAGCTTAACCGTCATTGCTTTAGGTATCTGGTTTGCTTTGTTTGGGCATCGCCGTCTTTATGGTTGGGGATGTATAGCAGTAGGTACGATTTGGTTTGTGTTTGCGATCGGCTATCTCGTTCCGATGCTCAGAGGGGGGCAACCCGGAGGCGTTGGATTTTACAGTTCTCTCGGTGGTTCATTTTCAGAAGTTGCCTGGAAAGTCTTAACTAATCCAGGCGTAATTCTAGGAAGATTTCTCTTGCCAGATCGGCTGTTTTATTACTTACTACTGATACTCCCTGTTATCATTGGTTTGAGTTGGCGGCAGATAGCAATAATGCTGCCAGCTTTACCTATGTTGTTGCTCAATATTTTATCAGATTTCTCAGCACAACGAGACTTAATACATCATTATTCGCTGCCAATTTTCCCCTTTATACTTATATGGTTAATTCGGTCTCTAAGTCATTATCAGCAACAACATAAAAGACGATGGCTGAATTCCCGCTTACTAATTATTTGGGCGGCGATTATATTTTTAGCACTTGCTAAATACGACTATTTTTTAACGCGGTACTTATCAGGTCTATCAAATATTAA